>NZ_DALZSV010000036.1:9422-23849 GCF_032014955.1 Moraxella sp. CTOTU47724 | reverse complement strand
AGGTCAAGAAGTCCTTAAAGAACTCGCCCCAGGTCAAGCCTTTGTCAAAATCGTCTATGACGAACTGACCGAGATGATGGGCAGTGCGAACCAATCACTTGAAATGACAGGCAAGCCACCTGTTGTCTATCTACTAGCGGGTTTGCAAGGGGCGGGTAAAACCACCACAGCCGGTAAACTTGCCAAATATCTGCAAGAGCGCCATAAGAAAAAAGTCATGCTAGTCTCTGCGGACGTCTATCGCCCCGCAGCAATCAAGCAGCTTGAGCAAGTCGCTGAGCAAGTCAAAGCCAATTTTGTGCCATCAAGTGCTGACCAAAACCCGATTGATATCGCCAAACGCGCCATCGAACAAGCCAAAGTACAGTTTCAAGATATTTTGATTATCGATACCGCAGGTCGTCTGCACATCGACGAAGCCATGATGGACGAAATCAAAGCCTTAACCGCAGCCGTCACTCCGTCAGAAACCTTGTTTGTGGTTGACTCAATGACCGGTCAAGATGCGGCAAATACTGCAAAAGCCTTTAATGATGCGCTACCTTTGACCGGCGTGATTTTGACCAAGACTGACGGCGATGCGCGCGGTGGTGCGGCATTGTCGGTACGTGCCATCACTGGCAAACCGATCAAATTCTTGGGTCGTGGTGAAAAACTTGATGCGCTTGAGCCCTTCCACCCTGAACGTGTGGCACAGCGTATCTTGGGCATGGGTGACGTGCTGTCACTGGTCGAAGAAGTCGAGCAAAAAATTGACCGCGAAAAAGCGGAAAAAATGGCAAAAAAAATCCAAAAAGGCGGCGAGTTTGACCTTGAGGATTTGCTAACCCAATTCCAGCAAATGAAAAATTTGGGTGGCATGGCGGGCTTTTTGGATAAAATGCCAGGCATGAGCGGTGCAGATGTCCAAAAAGCGGTATCAGATGCCAAACCAGAAGAAAAGGTCAAAGAAATGGAAGCACTCATTCATTCCA
This sequence comes from Moraxella sp. CTOTU47724, assembly GCF_032014955.1. Taxonomy (NCBI): domain Bacteria; kingdom Pseudomonadati; phylum Pseudomonadota; class Gammaproteobacteria; order Moraxellales; family Moraxellaceae; genus Moraxella; species Moraxella sp. CTOTU47724. The sequence continues at coordinate 22,875 of NZ_DALZSV010000036.1, read as the reverse complement.
TGACCCCATTTGAACGTAAAAACCCCGATAAAATCAACCCAAGCCGTAAACGCCGTATCGCGGCAGGCGCGGGTAAAGACGTACAGCACGTCAATCAGCTGTTAAAGCAGCACAAGCAAATGGCAAAAATGATGAAGATGCTATCTGACCCATCGGGCATCAGCAAAATGATGAAAGCAGTGCAAGGGTTGACCAAAGGCATGGGCGGTGGCGGTGGTCCATTATTTGGACAAAACAACCAAGCAGGCGCAAATACCACGACAGTTAATGGTCAAGCCAATCCAGTTGCGCCAAAATTCAAAACCCGTTTTTAAAATTTTAATCGCAGGATTGTACTTTCAAAGCCCGTATGCATTACGGGCTTTTTTATTCAACTAAGGAATAATGAAAGTATTAAATATTCCAAGACAGTATAATTAAAAATCCTTACTATATTTTCAATCATTAAGCCATTGGATGTTTAGCTTGGCACTTTGAAAACTTATGAGGAAAACATGACAAACGCGACCCAAAATCACCCATTAATTACCCGTACGCAATCTAAAGGTAAAATCTTTGCATTAGCCGGCATCTCAGTGATGGCAGTGGCAAGCTTAACTGCCTGCCAAAAAGCTCCGCCCAAAAACGAGAGTGCAGCCAGCGCTTCAGCCACTAACGGCAATGGTGTATCTTTGCTAAACGTATCTTACGATGTGTCCCGCGAGTTGTATAAAGAATACAACCCAATTTTTACGGGGCAGCAAAAACAAGCCGTCACTATTCAGCAGTCGCATGGCGGCTCAAGCAAACAAGCCTTGAGCGTGGCGAATGGGCTTAAAGCGGATGTAGTGACCATGAACCAAACCTCAGATGTAGAACTGCTGGTGAAAAAAGGCTTGGTGGATAAAAACTGGCAACAAGCGTTTCCCAATAACGCGGTACCTTATACCAGCACCATGGTACTACTAGTTCGTAACAACAACCCCAAGCAAATCAAAGACTGGGATGACTTGGCAAAACCCGGTGTCAGTATCGTAATTGCCAATCCAAAAACCAGTGGTACAGCAAGATATGGTTTCTTGGGTGCGTATGGATATGGCTTGCACCACTTCAATAATGACGAAGCCAAGACCAAAGCGCTGGTGAAGCAAATTTTGAGCAATGTGGCAGTGTATGACAGTGGCGCAAGGGCAGCGACAACAAGCTTTTTACAACGAGAAATTGGCGATGTGCTGATTACCACAGAGAATGAAGCACAAATCACCAAAAAAGAATTTGCCGATAAAAACTTACAGATTGTTTATCCCAGTTATTCGGTCAAGATTAGTAATCCTGTCGCTGTGGTGAATGCCGTTACCGAGCAAAAAGGTACCACTGAATTGGCCAAAGCCTATTTAAAAGGTTTGTGGGATACGCCTGCCCAAGAGATTATGGCCAAGAATTATTTGCGCCCTGTGGATGCGGCGACTTTGGCAAAATACCAAAGCCAGTTTCCTGCAATTGCCACGTTTGAGCCAAATCAAGTTTTTGGTAGCTGGGATGAGATTATGAGCAAGTTTTTTAAAGATGGCGCAATTTTTGACCAATTGGCGGTAAAAAAATAGCCGTTGCCCTAGCGATTGGCTAGGGTGGTTAAGTCATACTTTAAGGCATCAAAACACACATCGGCAGCAAAGCCCCGATATTGCAGAAATCGCAGTTGACGGGCTTTTTCTTTAGGCTCTGTCGGGATGGCATCACCGTATTTTCGTACCCGTGCAGCCACCGCTTGGGCAAGCCAATCCACTTCATAGGCCTCATCTGGGTTGTCATCCACCGTGTCTGATTCGATATCATTGAGTAATAAATCCTCAAAAAAATCATTGTGCGTCTCAATCCATGCATTAATCGCACTGACCGAACGGACGGTGGTTAATCCATGTTTTTTTAACGTTTGAAAAATCCGCTGGGTACCATATTGCTTGCCGATACCTTCTTTGATCAATGCAGATGTCATACGCTCATCACTTTGATAGCCTTCTGCTTCAAATTCGCTCAAAAGCGCTTCGATAGCCGCCGCATCACATCCTTTTGCCAATAGTTTGTCCCGCAGCTCTTTTTTAGACTGCTCACGCCGCCCAAGATAATAAAACGCGAGCCAACGCATGTAGCTCTCGGCTTTAAGTTTGTCATGGTAAGCTTGGCGTTGTTCATCAGTCATTAACTGATTTTCGATAGTTTCTAACAAGGATTTAGGATCTGGCATAGCGGTTTTAAGGGTGATTAAAAAAAAGGTTAAACATCGGCTGGCGAACAAGTTGAGCAGTATAAAAACAAAAACCCCAGTAAAAACTAGGGTTTTGGTTAGCTAAGCAATTATTGCATACCTTCGATAAACTCAGGGGGTTCAACGTCATGCGCTTCTTCTGGAACAGGTTCGACATTACCAAGCTTAGCAGCGCGCACTTTGGCTTCAATCTCTTGGGCGATTTGGGGATTTTCTTCCAAGAATCTAATGGCGTTGGCTTTACCTTGACCAATTTTACTGTCATTGTAGCTGTACCAAGCGCCCGATTTTTTGACCGCATCAATATCGACACCCAAGTCAACCACTTCACCTAGATGATTGGTACCTGTCCCATACATGATGTCAAATTCTGCTTGGCGAAACGGCGGCGCCAGTTTATTTTTGATTACCTTAACGCGGGTCTCAGAACCGATGATGTTTTCACCGTCTTTAACCGCACCAATACGACGAATATCCAAGCGCACCGACGCATAGAATTTAAGGGCGTTACCACCGGTTGTGGTTTCTGGCGAGCCAAACATGACACCGATTTTCATACGAATTTGGTTAATGAATACCACCATACAGTTAGAGCGTTTGGCGTTACCGGTGATTTTTCGTAACGCTTGGCTCATCAAGCGCGCTTGCAGACCCATATGGCTGTCGCCCATCTCGCCTTCAATTTCCGCGCGTGGGGTAAGGGCAGCGACCGAGTCAACAACAATCATATCCACCGCACCTGAGCGCACTAGCATATCGGTGATTTCAAGCGCTTGTTCACCGTTGTCAGGCTGCGTGACAAGTAAAGCGTCGACATCAACGCCCAATTTTTTGGCATAAATAGGGTCTAGCGCATGTTCAGCATCGATAAAAGCACAGGTACCGCCCTGCTTTTGACATTGGGCGATTGCTTGCAAGGTTAAAGTGGTTTTACCCGAACTTTCAGGACCATAAATTTCTACGATACGACCCTTTGGCAAACCGCCAATGCCCAGTGCAATATCCAAACCCAATGAGCCTGTGGAGACTACATCCACGTTGATTTTTGCTGACTCATCACCCAGGCGCATGATGGTATTTTTACCGAATTGTTTTTCAATTTGTGATAAAGCGGCAGTTAAAGCTTTGGCTTTATTGTCGTCCATAAGGACTCCTTGTCATAAAAAAGGTTAATAAAAACGGGAAAAATTTAAAGGTAGTGATAAGTTAAAAAAGAAGTGAATTGATAAAGCTATAATAACAAAATATACGAAAAATTATAGGGCTAAATCACTGATATACGACATATATTGTCGCTTATTATTGTTAATAATTAATTAAAAATGACATGAGAAAATCTCTATATAAATGGGTGTTTTTTGGGTGTTTTCAAGCTATAAGTTGCAACAAAAATCCCCACTAACGAAGTGAGGATATGCAATGCGCGTCGCCAATATTGAGCCTTAGTGTGCCGCATCTTCTGGTGAGTCATTGGGTGGGGTTTGGGTGTTGCTAGGTATGGCAGAGCTGGGTATGGCAGAGCTAGGTATGGCAGTGCTCGGATTTGAGTCCGCTGTTGCCGCCAAATAGCTTTGCGGATGATGGTGAGTGATTTTTGCTTCTTCATGCGCCAGTGAGCGTGCCGCTTGACGTAGCTCAAATTTTTGCACTTTACCTGTCGAGGTTTTTGGGATTTGCGCAAAAATAATATGTTTGGGCACTTGGAAACCTGCCAAATATTTACGGCAATGTGCAATGATATCTTCCCGATCTAGCGTTGAGCCTTCGCGGATTTCGATAAAGGCTACCGGTACTTCACCCCATTTGTCATGGGGAGCAGCAACCACCCCACAGCTTTCCACTTCTGGCATACGATACAGCACGTTTTCCACTTCGATACTTGAGATATTCTCACCGCCCGAGATGATGATGTCTTTGAGCCGATCCATAATTTTAATGTAACCATCCGGGTATTTGACGCCCAAGTCACCGGTCTTAAACCAGCCACCGTTAAAGGCTTCTGCAGTGGCTTTGCGGTTTTTTAGATAGCCTTTCATCACCATATTGCCACGGATAGCCAGCTCACCAATTTCGCTACCATCAGCTGCAACCGGGGTAGTAGTGCCTTGTTTGAATACATCAAACCCCGCTAGCAAATGTGAGTTCATGCCTTGGCGGGATTTTTTTTGCGCGCGTTCACTGACAGTCAAATCATCCCATTCTGGGCGCTCGACACACAGGGTGACGGGACCATATACTTCTGTCAAACCGTAGACATGCGTGATTTTAAAGCCCATTTCTTCCATTTTGGCGAGCAAAGACTCAGGCGGTGGCGCGCCTGCGACATTACAACGTACTTCATGTTTGATGGCTTTTTTCAGCGCTTCATTACCATTGGCAATCATGTTATGCACGATAGGCGCTGCGCTATAATGGGTAACTGTTTCATCGGCGATCAAACGTAAAATCAAATCAGCATCAATTTTGCGCAAGCACACATTGGTACCTGCACGCTCACCAATGCTCCAAGGAAAGCTCCAGCCATTACAGTGAAACAGGGGGAGCGTCCATAAATACACAGGGTGCTTTGGCATATCCCAATCTAAAATATTAGAGACGGCATTTAAGGTGGCACCACGATGGTGATACACCACGCCTTTTGGGATACCTGTGGTACCTGATGTGTAGTTGAGCGCGATGGCATCCCATTCATCAGTTGGTTTTTCCCAGTTGTCTAAGTCGGTTCCTGAGGCGATCAATTCCTCATACGTCATATTGCCAAATTGTTCAGTGGGCGTGACGGCAGGGTCGGTGGCATGAATGATAATTAAATTAGGAAATGACTCTTGAACCAGCGCAATATGCTGTTCAAACTCAGTATCGACAATCAATACTTTCGCTTCACTGTGCTGTAGGCAAAATACCAAGGCATTGATATCCAAACGGGTATTTAAGGTACATAGCACACCACCAGACATCGGTACGCCAAACGCGACTTCAACCATAGCTGGGGTATTGGGCAATAGCACTGCAACGGTATCGTCTTTATCGATGCCCAGTTTTTTTAGGGCATCCGACATTTTGCGGCAGCGATTATAGGTTTCGCCCCAACTTTGACGCAGGTCATTGTGCTCATAATCTTTATACACAATCGCCGTTTGATCGGGATAGATGCTAGCAGTACGCTCAATAAAATCAATGGGAGTAAGCGGGGTATAGTTGGCAGGATTTTTTTCCAGCCCTGTATGGAAGTTTGGCATAACGACATCCCTGTAGTTAATAAATAAACGCCTTTATCATAACAAGGATTTTGACCAAATCCTATATATCAGTGTGCTTTTTGATAAAATATAAAAAAATGACCAAAATAGATAAGCCTTGACTGTGTTTTACAAGCTAGCACAACACAGTCAGGGTTTAGTCTTCGACAAATACGCAGCCAAGTGTAAACACACCGATATTTGCTATAGAGACACTGGCGGCAGGAAGAACTTCGGTTTTAGCATAACCGCGTAACGATAAATAGTTGAGTAATGACTTGGTATGAGGGTTTAAATTGCCGCTAAGCACATACATTGTACCTTTTTTGCCATTGGCGGCGGTGATGATAGCATCGGCGAGTCGCTCAATACATTTTTCAAAACTACGCACCTTTTCAAAGGCGACTATTTGACCTGAGTATTCGACTTTTACAATCGGTTTAATACCGAATAAATTGGCAAAAAAGCCGACTGGGGCTGAAATACGCTTGGTACGAATCATGCCTTTAAGGTTATCAACTGCCAAATAGATATGGATTTTATCGCGCAGGCGGTTGATTTCGGTGATGATTTGAGGGATTTCTGTGCCTTTTTTGAGTAAGCGTGAGGCTTCTTGTACAAGAATCGCTTCGCCATGTGAAATCGTGCGTGAATCATAAATATAAATTTTCATGCGATGGCTAAACATCGAGCTGATATTGAGCAAGTTTTTGTAGGTCTGGCTTAAAGAAGAGGACAAACAGATGAATAAAACTTCTTGCACGTCTTCTTTGATGAGTTGATAAAAGAATTCAATGAGCTGATTTTCAGTGGGGGCAGAGGTACTGATGTCGATATTGGGGGTATCGAGTAGAATACGCGATAGACTGTCTAAGCTTAGGTTTTGTCCATCTAGATAATTGGCACCGCCCATATGGATATTCATTGGCAACATTTTGACATTTTCTGGAATGCCAAGGTCGTCAAGACAAGACGTAGACGTGCTCACAATCATTTTTTTCACAGTAATTTCCCTTCGGTTGTACTTTTATCCTAGCTTGATATTAGCATTATCACAAAAATAAGCATGACTTTTTTGTAGACTCATGCGGACAAAATTTACCTTATGCTTTCAAACATGACTATTTATAATAGGTTGACCTATTTTTGGTTTGATGTATGCTTAAGGTATATTGATATAGCTACATTGCGTGACCACATTGACGAATTCCCACATTAACGAATTGATTATAATAACGAGCTCTTTGACAAAGTGACAAGATTAATTCCTTAATGTGACCAAATAGTGAAAGGAAATTACTGCCAAGGATTATTTATGTCAAATAACAGCCGGATATCTACTCATAACACCCATTATCCGCATATTTTTGAGCCCCTAGATTTAGGATTTACCACGTTAAAAAATCGTATTGTGATGGGCTCGATGCACACAGGGCTTGAAGATCGGTTTTTTAACTATCCAAAGCTAGCCGCTTATTTTGCCGAGCGCGCCAAAGGGGGTGTTGCCATGATGATTACGGGCGGTATCTCGCCCAATCATGAAGGTTGGTTAGTGCCGGCAGGCGGGACGCTCAATCACAAAGGCGATGTGATAAACCATCGTAAAGTCACCAAAGCTGTGCACCAATATGACTGCAAAATCATCTTGCAAATTCTGCATAGCGGTCGCTATGGTTATCATCCATTGGCGGTATCAGCCAGTGCCATCAAGTCGCCTATTTCACCTTTCAAACCTCGTCAAATGAGTGAAAAAAATATTTTGGCGACTATCAAAGACTATGCCAAAACTGCCAAACTTGCACAAATGGCGGGCTATGATGGTGTCGAAATCATGGGTTCAGAAGGCTATTTACTCAATCAGTTTTTAAGCAATCACGTCAATCAGCGCACCGACCAATGGGGTGGCAGTCTAGAAAACCGTATGCGTTTTGCGCTCGAAGTCATCAAAGCGGTACGCGAGGCGGTGGGAGAAGCGTTTATCATCACCTTCCGTTTATCGATGATTGACTTGGTGCCCGATGGCAACACCATGGATGAAGTCATTACTATCGCCAAAGCCATCGAAAAAGCCGGGGTGACCATAATAAATACCGGGATTGGCTGGCATGAAGCACGTATCCCGACCATCGTCACGTCGGTACCACGCGCAGCGTTTGCCGATGTGATTGCTGAAGTCAAACGCCACGTGACTATTCCTGTGATTGCTGCCAACCGTGTCAATATGCCAGAGACTGCCGAGCAGCTGCTAGCAGAGAACCAAGCTGACTTGGTACAAATGGCGCGTCCGTTCTTGGCAGACCCAGACTGGGTGGCAAAAGCCAGTTTAGGACAAACTGACTTAATTAATACCTGTATTGGCTGTAACCAAGCGTGTCTAGATCATACATTTGACAATAAACGCTCAACTTGTCTGGTCAACCCCCAAGCCTGTTATGAAACCGAACTGGTCTATAAACCTGCCAAAAAAGCCAAAAAAATTGCCGTCGTGGGCGCAGGCATGGCAGGGCTATCAGCGGCGACGGTCGCCGCCAAACGCGGTCATCAGGTCACTTTGTTTGAAGCACAGGATAAAATCGGCGGACAGTTTAACTATGCCAAAGTGATTCCAGGTAAAGAAGAGTTCTTTGAAACCATCCGCTATTTTACCAATTTGGTGGACAGTTTAGACATTGAGCTCAAACTCAATCATAAAGTAAGCAAAGAGGAACTAGAGTCAGGTCAGTTTGATGATGTGATTATTGCGACAGGCGTTGTTCCACGGGCGCTTGACTTTGAAGGGGTGGAGTTACCGCAAGTAATGAGCTATGCCGAATTGCTATCGGGTCAAAAAGTCGCAGGTAAGCGAGTCGCGGTAATCGGTGCAGGCGGAATTGGTTTCGATGTTAGCGAATATTTGACCTCCACCCATGTGAAACCGTTTGAAAAAGATGCGCAAGGCAAGGTGATTTATCAACCCCATCCGCAAAGCGTAGCCTCATGGAAACGTGAGTGGGGTGTGGACACCAACCCACACTATGACAGCGAAGGTGGACTGGTAAAACCAGAGCCCATTACCCCGACCCGTGAAGTGTATTTGATGCAGCGTAAAAAAGGTCGCTTGGGGGCAGGTCTCAATAAAACCTCAGGCTGGGTGCACCGTGCTCATATCAATAAGCATGGCGTCAAACAGGTGAGCGGCATTGGCTATGAGAAAATTACCAATGAAGGCATTTGGATTACTAACCCAGACGGTCATAGCCAATTATTGCGCGTTGATAGTATCGTTATCTGCGCGGGGCAAGAATCGGTCAATGACTTGATGCCTGCGGTGGGTGATGACTTGACAGCCCAATATCACTTGATTGGTGGGGCAAAATTGGCAGGCGAATTGGACGCTAAACGTGCCATTCGCGAAGGCGCGGAAGTCGCTGCCATGTTGTAGCAGCTTTTACTATCTCATAAAAAAGGCGATGAATGAATGTCATCGCCTTTTTTATGTTGGCCGCTTATTATTGAATGGCATCAGACGCCAAGAAAAAATTGCGGGCTTGCTGAGAGTCAATCAGCTTGTCTACCGCACCTTGCAAATCATGCGTAGTATGGGGCTGCTCAATCATCTCGCGAATGGTGTCATACAGCCGTGAAAACAACGAGAAATTACTCTGTATCAAATAACTCATAATTAACTCGCTCACCCCCGTCACCTCCAAATCAAGCGACGTCTTAAAGCGCAGCTCGCCGTCCATCACATCCATTTCCAAATTACCAATCATCAAATCATAATTTAGATAAGCCAGCATGGCGAGCATCTCAGGACGATTGGCTTCAGCAATCGCCGTAGGATAAATACTGTACACCGCAATCAATTGCTGCTCACTAAAAAAACGAATCATACAACCCCAATGCCGCTCTTTATCTGACACTTGCATCGTATAATGATGAATGCTTTGCTCATCTTGTTCGCTGGCAGGGTGATACATAAATTGATAACCCATACTGGCTAAGATATGCTCTATGTCATCGGGGGTAATCGGTTGTAGCTCGAATTCGTCATCTGCATTTAGCGCGTCACTGGCTAAAATCGGTTCATCTTGTGAATGGCTATCCTCATCAAACGCTGGATTGATTCGATTTTTAGTAAAAGGCTGATAGCCAGTAGCTTCGGTATGCTCGCCTGACTCAGCACAATGACTAGGGTCAGTTGTTTTATCGGCTACAGGGAGCGGCGCTGATTTTTCAGCAGTAAAGAACAGTTTTAGGCGTTGCCATAAACGCTTCGGATTTTTGGACATTGATTTCACTTACCCAACAAAAAATAGCTAAAAATAGAAAGAAAAACGAAAAGCAGAACAGTTAAAAAATAAAAAAAGTTAACAAACAGGTTGGTAAAACTTTGACGCTATCACCAAGCTTTATATGGATACTTTATATTGATAATAGCAAAGACCTGTCGCAAGTTAGTATATAATAAGCGTTCTACACAACTTTAGCCAATTATCTATACAATGGGTATAGGGCTGTGATTTATCAATTTAATCTGTTATCTATTTAATGACTTGCAAATTTTAACCAATGCTATGCCAAATCCAACACCCACTGCTATACCTACCTTAACGACCAGTTCGCTGCTAAACTGTCACAATGTCACTATACAACGTGGCGAATTTCCGCTGTGTGAAGCGGTGAATTTGGTGCTAAACCGTGGCGATATTTGTCATTTGGTGGGTGAAAATGGCACTGGCAAAACTACATTTTTGATGCAGCTTGCAGGGTTGATTCCTGTTTTAACCGGTGATATTAGCTGGCAGGGCAAGGCAGGGCTACCTGTGCAGCCATTTTATGTGGCGCACCAATTGGGTATTCATTTGCAACTCACCGTTGAGCAAAATTTGCGATTTTTGTTAGCCTTGTATGGTATCAAACCAAGCGCAGAGGCGCTTGAGCAAGCACTCGATTGGGTTGGGTTAGCAGGTTATGAGAAAATCAACTGCTATCAACTCTCGGCAGGGCAGACGCGCCGCGTGGGTTTGGCACGCTTGCTGTTTGCGCTGGAGTATGTAGCGCAATTTCCTTGCTGGCTACTTGATGAGCCGCTGACCGCGCTTGATGTCAATATGATTGCCAAAATTGAACACTTGATGCAGACATTCGTTCAGCGCGGCGGGGCAGTGCTCATGACCAGCCACCAAACTGTCGCCGTCGCCAACAAGCAATTAGATTTAACTTTGTATATGGTTTAGGGGCAACTGCAATGATTGATTTTTCTGCCCTGTGGCAACGCGAATGGCAAATCAAACAGCAAAACAAAGTGCAGTGGTTATATCCACTGGTGTTGTTTTTAATTATCATCACCTTATTTCCACTGGCGATGGGCACCGAGCCAAAATTACTGCAGCAACTGGGCGTGCCTGCGGTATGGATTGCAGCGTTATTGTCGCTGATTATGGGTATGGAAAACTTATTTCGCCCAGCCCTCGATAACGGTACACTGGCGCAATTGGTTGTCGCTCGTGCCTCGATTCCCACTTGGGTACTAGTACGGCTCATCGTGCATTGGCTAACCAGTGCGGGTATGGTGTGTCTGCTCGCATTTTTGGCGATGCCGCTTTTTGGTTTGACGAGCCAAGCAGCCATTGCCCTGAGTGCTTCTATTTTGGTGGGCAGTCCGATTTTGTTGTGCTTATCAGCGATTGCCAGTAGCTTGACATTATCGCTAAAAAACGGCGCGGTGTTGGTGCCATTGATTTCGTTACCGATGCAGCTCCCTGTGCTGATTTTTGCTACGGGGGCAGTGGGGCAATTTGCCATGGGGCTTAACGGTTATCCGATTTTAGCACTATTACTGGCGGGCAGTATTTTGGCAGTCATCGTCACGCCTTTTGTGATTGCATTTTCATTAAAACTGGCTTGGTTAAGCTGATGATTTTTAGATGAAAAAATCCCCAAATACCAGTAAAATAAGCGAACAAATATCTTATTGTTGATGGCTTACATTCATTTTAGAAAAAAAAGCAAGGCGCATTCCATGGCAGAAATTACCCCAAACGTTGGCAAAAATGGCTTTTTTTCTCGCCTTTGGCAAGGATTTCTTAAAACTGTTGGCACCAAAGAGTTTTATCGTATTTTTGCCCCTTGGGTGAGATATTTAGCTGTCATTGCTGCGCTGCTATTAGCGGTGGGTGCCGTTTGGGGATTAGCGTTTGCGCCACCCGACTATTTGCAAGGCAATAGCTATCGCATTATCTTTATCCATGTCCCCACTGCCAGTCTAGCCATGTCAATTTATTTGGGCATGGCAATTCTGGGGGTGATTTTTTTGGTCTGGAAAATTAAAACCGCCAATTTGGTTGCCCAAGCGATTGCGCCGATTGGCTTCATGCTTTGTGTGTTAAGTTTACTTACAGGCTCTATTTGGGCAAAGCCTACTTGGGGCACATACTGGGTATGGGATGCGCGTCTCACTTCTATGCTGATTTTGGCGTTTTTATACGCAGGCGTGATGGCGCTATTTGCTGCATTTGAATATACCGCTAGTCGTGGTAAAGCGGCGGCGATTTTATCGATTGTAGGTGCGGTTAATTTGCCGATTATCAAATATTCTGTCAACTGGTGGAACACCCTACACCAAGGCTCGACATTTACCGTAACTGAGCGTCCAAAAATGCCGCCTGATATGTATATTCCGCTGTTGCTGATGATGTTAGGCAGTTATTTTTTGGTGGCTGCGCTGACAATCTATCGTACCAACACCTTGATTTTGCAACGCGAAAGTAGCAAACAGTGGGTGATTGATGAGTGCAAACGACTATATCGTTAAAGTGTTATCGTTAGAGCCTGCTTATTGACATAAAGTATCGCCATTTAACTAGCGATAGCTTTAATCCTATGCCATCAATCTATTCTCTAAACCTACATTCAAACCTGAGGTGACCAATGAGCCCGTATTTTCGTAATTTTGCCGAGTTTATCGCCATGGGTGGGCATGGTAGTTATGTGTGGTCAACTTGGCTACTGACTTTACTAGGCATTATCGCGCTCGTCTTTTTTAGTCGTAGTCAGCGTAAAGCGACCTACCGAGATATCACTACCCAGCAGGCGCGCCAGCAACAGCGTCATCAGCGTACGGCTAAGAGTAGCGGATAATAGTATTTATCGCCCTAATCAGTGTTATAATAGACAAGTAGACCCATAGGGTGTGGTTCATCAAAAGTGAGATGAAAAAAAGCGATGAATAAAGTACGACAAAAAAAATTAATGTGGGTAATGGCAACCTTATTTGGCGCAATCATTGCCGTCGTCCTTGTAATTTATGCGGTAGGACAACAAACCGACTATTATTTTGACCCCACAGCCATTAGTCAAGGCAAAGCACCTGAAGATACCCGTATCCGAGCAGGGGGCATGGTCGTGCGTGGTAGTGTCGAGCGAGATAGCACAGACCCACTCAATGTCAAATTTAAAATCACCGATTTTAAATCCACCGTACCGGTATCTTATAAAGGCATCTTACCAGATTTATTTGCCGAAGGTTCGGGCGTGGTAGCTACGGGTTCGCTTGAAGGCAATACTTTTGTAGCAAGCGAAGTATTAGCAAAGCATGATGAGAATTATATGCCGCCTGAAGTGGCAAAATCACTAAAAACGCAGCATCAAGCCAATGGCACTGATGTCAACCAAGCGCAGTTTATGCCAGCTACCCCTGTTAAACAATAAATTCACTTAGCTAAAAAGCCACTTAGGTAAAAAATTAATTAGCTAAAAAATCAGCGGGCTAAGAAAGCCATGTAGCTAAAAAAGTGGGCATTGACCCACTTTTTTAATATCTAAATAATGTTAAAAATTTTATGCCATACAAAATCTTTAACCATAAAATTTTTAAGCATAAAAAAAGGAAACCGCTCGGGTTTCCTTTTTGTTCAGTTTAAAAAACTGATTATTTTGCAGCAGATGCAGAAGCGTCAGCAACAGTTGCAGCAGCAGAAGCGGCAGC
>NZ_DALZSV010000036.1:0-9322 GCF_032014955.1 Moraxella sp. CTOTU47724 | reverse complement strand
GCAGCAGATGCAGTGTCTACAACAACAGTAGAAGCGTTAACAGTTGCAGCAGATGCAGTTACTGCTGGTGCAGAAGCTTCAACAGTGGTAGTAGTAGTTGATGAAGCAACTGTAGTTGAAGCAGTTGTAGAGGCAGCAGCTGGTGCAGCTTCTTCTTTTTTGCTACATGCAGTCATAGCTAAAGATGCAGCAACTAAACTCGATACAGCGATTAATTTAACGTTCATTACGTGTTCTCCTAAAGAAAATAACCCCGTATTCACTCGACGATACTCTAAATAAACGGTTTATTTAGAATTAAAGACACACGGGACATGAAACTGGCAATATTGTAGCGGAAACTTAGTCAAGATAGAATAACTTTCGCATAAAAAAATATAATAAATCTGATAAAAGGTTGTAACAAAATAACACCGCAATCACAAATACAACTTTTTAGATTTATTGATATCGCACGAGAAAGATATCTTTTTTAGCTTTTCGCGGAAAATGACGTATTATACGCATAAAAATATGGCAAAGATATCTTTATTTTTGTAAATTTACAAATTTTTTTTGTTTTAGCGGTCTATTGGATATAGTTAAAAAATAATTTTTTATGGTGATAATTGCTTAATCTTAATAAGATTTCTAAGGCTTTGATGGGTAGATAAGTTACATTAGTTGCATATTATTAGGGTTTATTTTCAAAAATCTGTATAAAACTACGATTTCACACAGTAATTTTTAGGCAAAATGCTACAATGCCAAAATGAGCATATTATAAAAGCAAGACAATATTTAAGGAGGTATTGGTATGAAGTGGGAAGATCGTGGCGGTAGTTCAAATGTACTGGTCAGCGGCGGTAAAGCTGTGGGCGGCGGTATCGGTAGTATTATCATTGGGTTGATTTTGTGGCTGGTATTTGGTATGAACCCTATGACTGCCATGCAAACAGGTTCTGCAATCACAGGTGGAAATAGTAGCGGTCAACAAACCCTTGACCAGCAAACCGCTGACCGTGACCAAAAATTTGCCTCAGTGGTATTAAAAGACACGGAAGAAGTTTGGGGTCAAATTTTTAGTGAAAACAATATGCAATACCAACAGCCTAAGTTGGTGTTATTTAATGGCATGGTACGCTCGGGTTGTGGTAACGCTTCTTCAGCGACAGGACCTTTCTATTGCCCTGCTGACCAACGCGTCTATCTTGATACCAGTTTTTTCCAAGAAATGCGCCAAAAATTGGGGATTACAGGTGACCAAAATGGCTCAGGTGATGCACAAAACCAAGGTAAAGCAGGTGACTTTGCACAGGCTTATGTGATTGCTCACGAAGTGGGTCACCATGTACAAAATCAATTAGGTATTAGTCAAAAAGTGGATGAAGCCAGTCGCCGTGCTACTGAAGCACAAGCCAACAATTTATCAGTGCGTCAAGAGCTACAAGCGGACTGTTTCGCCGGTGTTTGGGCAAACCGTAACCAACAACGTGTTCAATTCTTAGAGCAAGGCGATATTGAAGAAGCGATTAATGCGGCGGAGCAAATCGGTGATGACCGTTTGGCCCAAGCCAGTGGTCGTGCCGCTGTCCCTGATAGCTTTACTCATGGTACCAGTCAACAACGTATGACGTGGTTTTCACGCGGTTTAAAATCGGGTGATATCAACCAATGCGATACTTTTAGTGGCGCAATTTAAGTAGCGGTGCGATTTAAGCCCAAAGGACGCCAATAAAAAAGACACCAACAAAAAGCTCAACACTAGGTTGAGCTTTTTTATTTTTATAAGTCAGCTAATTAAAACGATTAGGAGTTAACACAATTAAGATTTATCTTTACGCGTCATTTGCTCAAAGAATTCATCATTGGTTTTTGAGTCTTTAAGTTTTTCTAGCAAAAATTCCGTGGCTTGTAGTTCATCCATGGGGTGTAGCAGTTTGCGCAGAATCCATACTTTGCGTAGCATCGCTTCATCCATCAACCGCTCTTCGCGGCGAGTGCCCGATTTTTTGATATTGATGGCAGGGAATACCCGTTTTTCGGCAATGTCACGCTCAAGGGTAATTTCTTGGTTACCTGTCCCCTTAAACTCCTCATAAATTACCTTATCCATGGTACTGCCTGTGTCAATCAAAGCGGTTGAAATAATGGTCAAGCTACCGCCTTCTTCGACATTACGTGCGGCACCAAAAAAGCGTTTTGGGCGTTCTAGGGCATTGGCATCCACCCCACCCGTCAATACTTTACCCGATGAGGGCAATACAGTATTGTAAGCGCGGGCAAGGCGTGTGATGGAGTCAAGTAAAATCACCACGTCTTGTTTGTGCTCAACCAAGCGTTTGGCTTTTTCAATCACCATTTCGGCGACTTGTACATGACGGGTTGGCGGCTCATCAAAGGTCGATGCGACCACTTCACCACGCACCGTACGCTGCATCTCGGTCACTTCTTCAGGACGCTCGTCAATGAGCAGCACGATGAGATAACATTCTGGGTTATTTTTGGTGATGGATTGCGCAATAGATTGTAGCAGTACGGTTTTACCCGCTTTTGGTGGAGCGACGATAATCGAGCGTTGTCCTTTACCAATCGGGGCAATCAAGTCAATGATACGGCCGGTTAAGTCTTCTGTGGTACCATTACCAAGTTCTAGGCGAAGCTGCTGGGTGGGGAAAAGTGGGGTTAAATTTTCAAAAATCAGTTTGTGGCGAGAGCGGTCTGGGGTGTCGAAGTTGATTTCGTTGACTTTTAATAGGGCAAAATAGCGCTCGGAATCCTTGGGTGGGCGAATCGTCCCTGCGATTGAGTCACCCGTCTTGAGATTGAAACGGCGAATTTGGCTCGGACTCACATAGATATCATCGGGACCTGCTAGATAAGAGCCTTCCGACGATCGTAAAAAACCAAAGCCATCGGGCAAAATCTCAAGCACGCCATCCCCATAGATAGCTTCACCGTTTCGGGCATGGGTTTTTAAAATAGCAAAAATGATATCTTGTTTGCGACTACGGGCCATGTTTTCTAGACCCATTTGCTCGCTAATCAACAACAATTCAGCAATCGATTTTTTTTTGAGTTCAGTCAAATTCATAGGTAAATCATCAATAACTAATTTTGAACCACCTCAAAACGTGAGTCGAGTAAAGGCGCTGCATCGTTTTAAGACAGTAGGGGGTGAAGAGAATATAAAGAGAAAAACTAGAAACGTTTGAAATGATTAACTAAGCGTTGCAAACAGACAATACCGAATACTGGTAAATGCCTGCTAACGTGACGTTAAGCATATCGATAAGATAGTTATTTTGTGAAACACACTATACGACTTGACATATTCGTTTGTCAATGTATCGACATAAAAAACCGCGATTTTTTTACTCACAAGTATCAAAATCGCGGCGAATCTCATTGGTAACTATCAAAAAAGACACCGTTACCAATATAAAAATTCAATTTAACCTATTAATCTACCATAGCGATTATAGGTGTTTATTGATAAGGGCAGTCAATTGGGCTTTTGGTTGCATACCCATAGTGGCATCCACTTTTTCACCGTTTTTAAACACAAATAAGGTAGGGATGCTACGGATACCATATTGTGCGGCTAGGTTTGGATTTTGGTCAACGTCGATTTTAACGATTCGCGCTTTACCCTCGTATTCCGAAGAAAGCTCGTCTAATACAGGGGCGATGGCTTTACATGGACCACACCAAGTTGCCCAAAAATCGACCAATACTGGGGTATCTGATTGTAGTACTGCTTTTTCAAAAGTACCTTCATCGGCATGAATAACTGAAGACATAGTAACTCCTACGTGTTGATGTTGTTAACTGTTAGGTTTTGGATTACGGTTAAGTAATGACCCAAACCCTTGTTTTTGCCCAGTGCTTGTTTTTGCCTAATAAAAAAATCTTAATATTGGATACAATCAAACAGTGATAGAAACAATGATAGGATAATGAAATCTATTAAACAGACACCCAAAGGCAAATTAATTTATAGTGATTATTATGATAGGGTCATCTTAGCATAACACAACCCCAAAACAGGGTATGGCTATGGTTAATTGTTTTGATAGTTATGATAAGAAACATTAATGGCATCTAATTAATTGTATCTAAATGATTGTAACGATAGAATTTTTTAGAAAATATTACAGTCAATTCTTTTTACCGATGGACAGGCATGGGAGGAGGCAAAAATGGCAGTTGCAATAAAATGGCTTTTACTCAAGGGTGAAAATGCGTAAAATGGTGTTTAATCGAATTATTGACTTTAACCGACACTAAGTGAAATATGCCTGACTTACTTGCTAACAACGAACTTATGGCCGCCATTGATATTGGCTCAAATAGCTTTCATCTTGCCATCGCGCGGTTAGACCATGGGGAAGTACGAAAATTAGCATCAATGTCAGAAAAAGTGCAGCTTGCCGCTGGACTTGATGAAAACAACTATTTGTCGCTTGAGGCACAAAAACGCGGGCTGGATTGTTTGACCCGTTTTGTTGGAAGACTAGACGCTGTTTCCCCACAGCGGTTGCGGATTGTGGCTACCAATGCGCTGCGCCAAGCCAAGAATGCGGATGAATTTATTCGACAAGCCAATTTAATTTTACCCAAACCCTTAGAAGTCATTGCTGGGCGAGAAGAAGCGCGTCTAATTTATTTGGGAGTTTCTCATACCAATGCCAGTACCGACAAACGCTTGGTGATTGATATTGGGGGTGGTTCGACGGAGTTTATTATTGGTAAAGGCTTCGACCCAATTTTGACTGAAAGCCTACAGATGGGCTGTGTTGCCTTTACCAAATCCTATTTTACTGACGGCGCTATCACCGAAAAAGCGTTTGAAAAAGCGATTGCTGCGGCGAGAAAAGAAGTGCTTGGCATTAGCCGTTTGTACCAAAAAACGGGTTGGGACAGTGTCACGGGCTCAAGCGGCACGATTAAAGCGGTCAATCAAATTTTGCTGCAACTTGGGCTTGCCGATGAAAATGCTCGGGTAACCTACAGCGGTGTCAAAGAAATTCAAAAATTACTGATTAAAGCAAAACATATCGACAATATTGATTTTGCCGATATTAAAGACACTCGTAAAGCAGTGCTGCCGGCTGGTGTCGCGGTGCTGCTCGCAGCGATGAATGTTTTGGGCATTGATACCATCTCTTATTCAGATGGTGCGCTGCGCGAAGGCGTCATGTACGATATGCTCGGGCGTTTTGCCAGTGAAGATGTGCGCGATCGCAGTGTACAAGCCTTGATGACGCGTTATTCGGTGGATAGAAAACAAGCAAAACGTGTGGTAGGTACCGCGCAGCAGCTGTTTGACCAAGTGAAAAACCGCTTGGGGCTTGATGAAGAAGACGCGGATTTACTTCGCCGTGGTGCCTATTTATATGAAATTGGTCTTGCCATCAGCCATAGTAGCTATCACAGGCACAGTGCCTATTTGCTGGAAAATTCGGATATTGATGGGTTCTCACAAGTCGATAAAACACGCTTGTCGCAGCTAGTGATGCATCATCGCCGTAAATTAAAACCTGATAGTTATGATGAAGTCAAAATGGTCGGCGGTGACAATCTGGTGTATTTAACCCTGATTTTACGCCTAGCGGTACTGGTGCATCACAGCCGTAGCAAACATGATACGCTACCGATTCAGCTAGCGGCTAAAGATAACCATACTTGGGAAGTTTCGGTAAATTTAGCCGATGATAACGCAAGTCTTGTGCTATCAGATTTGCAAGATGAAATTGATATTTGGCAAAAGTGGGGCATGAGCTTATCCGTTGCCACTTATGAGCCAGCTATTGGGTAAGTAAATAGTTAGATAAACAGCTAAGTAAATAGCTAAGCAAATTTTTAAATTTTAAATTAAGAGCTTAGGTCTGTCATACGATATTAAGATGACAACAGTCGCAATAAAACAAGGGAATAACGACAATGAGTGTCTGGGAAAAAGTACAGCTTGCACGTCATGCAAAACGACCATTATTTTTGGATTATGCCAACCAGCTGTTCACGGAATTTGATGTGCTGCAAGGGGATCGCGCGTATGCCGATGACAAAGCGATTTTGGGGGGCATGGCGATGTTTAACGACCAGCCTGTCATGCTGATTGGTCAACATCGCGGTCGCAGCACCCGTGAGCGTATTGAGTACAATTTTGGTATGGCAAACCCAGAAGGCTACCGCAAAGTAGTTAGACTGGTGCAAATGGCAGAACGGTTTAAATTGCCGGTGTTGACCTTTATTGATACCCAAGGCGCATATCCTGGCGTAGGTGCAGAAGAGCGTGGTCAAGCGCAAGCGATTGCCCAAAGTATTGCGGTATTTTCATCCTTGAATGTGCCTGTGATTGCCACGGTAATCGGTGAAGGGGGTTCAGGCGGTGCATTGGCGATTGGCGTCGCTGATCGTATCAATATGCTAGAAAACAGCATTTATTCCGTGATTTCGCCTGAAGGTTGTGCGTCGATTCTATGGAAAACGGCTGAAAAAGCGCCCCAAGCCAGTGAGGCATTGAAACTCAGTGCGGTAAATTTAAAATCCCTTGGCTTGATTGATGAAGTCATCGCAGAAGGCGAGGGCGCGCATATTAACAGCGATGTGGCTATGACCAACCTTAAAGCCACACTTGAGCAACAGCTAGCGGTGCTTATAAAGCTTGATGAGCAAACGCGTCTGCAACAACGCTATGAAAAACTGATGAGCTTTAATTCTACGGTGTCCTTACCAAAAGCCTCTGCTTGATTGTCAGTGATTTAACCTATTTTAATTTTCAATGATCCATGGGCGTTTATTGAGGCGCCCATCATTTTATCCCATTTGTTTTATCCGCTTGTTTTTCTCTTGCCGCATGAGCTTGAGCACTATGTCGTCTATTCCTATGTCACCTGTCATTGAAGCGATTAAACAAAGTTATCAAACCCATATCAACCCGCGCCCCAAGGTAGCCACTAAAATTTATATTGCGTGCAGTGGCGGGCGAGACTCGATGGCATTACTGTTCGCCTGTCAGCAGCTACAACTACCGATTCATGTGATTCATATCAATCATAAATTGCAAAAAATCAGTGATGACTGGCAACAATTCGTAGAAGCCTATTGCCACAAGCACCACATCGACTATGACAGCGTTTGTATCGATTGGCAATCGCAGCAAGTTTATGCCGCCGATAGTACAATCAGCCAAGAACAACAAGCCAACGAACAACAAATCGGCACACAACAAGCAAATGAACAACAAGCCAGAACCGCTCGCTATCGTGCCATCATACAGATTGCAGGCGAAAACGCTATTGTTGCCTTGGCCCATCACGCCAACGATCAGGTGGAAACCTTGTTGATGAACCTATGCCAAGGGACAGGGTTGGCAGGGCTTACAGGTATGACGGCATTTGGGGTGCAACACGAATTTGGCAAACCTATTTGGTTATGGCGTCCGTTGCTTGGGGTAACGCGTGATGAGATTAGCGACTTTATAGCAGCGCACCATCTCCCTCATGTCGATGATCCTACCAATTTTGGCGTAACTAATCAGCGCGCTTTTTTACGTAATCAGATTTTGCCACTCCTTGATGAGCGCTTTCATAAAGTAGTGCAAAATATCACCCGCACCCAGCAAAACCTAACCGAAGCGCATCACATAGTTGATGACCAATATCAACAAGATTTGGCGCTATGTCAGTGGTCAAATGGCTGGACAAGTCATCAGCAATGTTTGCATATCCCCAATCTAAAATCATTGAGCCAAGCGAGACGCTTTAACCTATTGCATCATTGGGTCAAAGGCTCACAAAAATTTGCCCCCACTCGGCAATTGATTATACAAATTGAGCAGTTACTACAATCAGCGCAAACAGACCAGCAAGCGATTTTGCAGTGGCAGGGGATTGAAATTAGAAAATACCGCGATACGTTATACCGTCTTGATGCCGATTATGTAAAGGCGATTCATAGCAAGTCAGATAACAGGGTATTAGCCAATTTGACTGCCGATGTGGGATTATCTGAGGAATTATCTGTGGGGCTATCTCTAGAATTGGTGCTTGCTAGCAGAGCCGTGTTGCCCAATGAGTCTTTTCAATTATTGTCACAATCTTTTCACCAATCGTTTAAAAAACTGTGCCAACGATTTGATATTCCTAGCTGGGAGCGACAATTTGCCAAAGTGGTCATCATGAATGACGACGAAGAAAAGGTGCTCACGGCATCTCAAACACCGCCACGGTTCGCTTTATTATTGCCGAATATCAGTGTTTGGCTGGCAGATGCCGGTGAGCTGAATTTAGCTACCCAAGCGCCTTGTCCGTGGCACTTGGTTTGGATAGACAGCCTGATGAGTGAATCTCATTGATTGAGACTGTCATGGACTAAGACTGTCATAAACTGAGACTATCAAACCAGCAATAATCCCTTGAATTTGCGCCATGTACACCAATTTACGCTGTAAATTTGTCATCAAAATTTGCAGTGGGTATGGTAGACTTATTTGCGAATAATAGCGAGGGCGAACACTTTAACTACTTTCTTCTAACTGCTTTCGTCACCCCACAAAAAATGATTACAAAGGACATCTATGGCAACCACAACTTCTCTTAATATCGCTTTTATTGGTGGCGGTAATATGGCATCGGCGCTAATCGCAGGGCTATTAGCAAAAGGTCAGCCAAGTAGCCTACTGCATGTGGTTGAAACCGATGCCGAGAAGTTAGCGGATTTTGAGGCCCAAGGGTTAAATACTTACAATGCGAGCAATATCGACGATACCAAGCACGCCATCGAAAAAGCTGATGTGGTCGTGCTCGCCGTCAAACCGCAGGTCATTAAAGATGTGCTACTGCCAGTCAAAGACAGCTGGGGCGAGCAAGTGGTTATTTCAATTGCCGCAGGGATTGGTACCGATAGTTTAGCCGAATGGTTGGGGCCGCAAGTCAAGCTAGTGCGGGCGATGCCAAATACCCCTGCGATGATTCAAATGGGTGCCACAGGCTTGTACGCGACAGCCAGGGTTAGCGAGGCGGAGCAGCAACTTGCGCAGCAAGTGATGTCTGCGGCAGGACTGGTGTTATGGGTCGATGACGAAGACCTACTGCACGCCGTGACCGCTATCTCAGGGTCAGCGCCTGCGTATTTCTTTTATATGTTAGAGAACATGATTGCCACGGGTGAAAAATTGGGGCTGACCCAAACCCAAGCAACGGCTTTGGCAATGCAAACGGCATTGGGCTCAGCGCAAATGGCATTGACCAGTCATGATACGCCAGCTGACCTGCGTCGCAAAGTGACCTCGCCCAATGGGACTACCCAAGCGGCAATTGAAGTGATGGATGCCAAA
>NZ_DALZSV010000035.1:0-25788 GCF_032014955.1 Moraxella sp. CTOTU47724 | reverse complement strand
ACGTTAACTTTCATATCTTTTAATTCAAATGGCGCGAAAAAAGTCGCAAAAGCAACATCCGCAGCATCCCTTCCATAACCTAAGATCACACGACCGCCTTTGGGCGATGATTGCGTTGCGTCAAATGTGTACCAACGGTCGCCAATAAAAACCTCATACCACGCATGTAAGTCCATTGGGTCAAGTTGATATAAGTAGCCAACTACCATGCGAGCGGGCATATCTAATGCCCGTGACAGACTAATACCCAAATGGGCAAAGTCACGACAAACGCCCTTTTTATGTTGCCACGTATCTAGTGCTGTGGTCTCTGCTGTACTACTCCCATATTGGTAAGTAAAGTTTTGGTGAATATAGGCGCAAATTGCCGCCGCTTTGTCATAACCTTCGGCAAAGTTTTGGGTTATCATTTGGGCTTCTTGAAGTAGAAATTCTGGTAGACAATAGCGACTGGGTAACAAATATACCATTGTATCTGAAGGCAGCTGCTCAATCGGTGTTTTTGGCATACCGGGTGCGACATCTATCCATTCACTGGTGTATAGTTCAACTGTTAGGCGAACTTGGTAATCCCCCATCGGAAATAAAACCCTGTCACATAAGTTACCAAAATTGTCGTTATAGCTTGTAACTGCTAGGGGTGGCGTGACTTGCCATTCTTCTTGAGTGATCTGCTGTGCTAAACCTGATTGCGGTCTTAGCAGAAACACTGCAGGGGTTGGCTGGGAAAAGTGATAATCGAGTTGGCAAGTGGCGCGTAATTTCATCATAGATTTTTCATCAAATAAGGTGACAACACTAACTAAAAATTGCAAGGTGGCGTGGTTGCTGCAAAAAATAGCAGAAGTCTTAGAATTTATGCCATTATCAGTAAAATGGCAATCAATATTTATAGATTTTATTTGCCCTTAAATTCGCATGATTCAAAGCTTGTTTATCAAGGGCTATCAATGCTCGCGGCAGTATAGATTGTGAAAATTCTAGGATTAATCTATGGTAGAATGAGGAAATTTTTTAAAACCCATTACCACCATGACATCACCTAGTTCAAATCAGCGCTCTGATAAATTTGCTAGCCATTTAGAAGGGTATGCCGCGCAGACCAAGGGAAAAACGGGTCTCAAACGCATCATTAATGCCGCAGGTTACTCAAAAGATGGTTTAGTTGCGGCATATCAAAATGAAGCGGCTTTTCGACAGGTTGCATGGCTCAATAGCATTTTATTAATTGCGCTGATTTTTTTACCTTTTATGATGCCGATTAAAATGATATTGGTGTTTTCATCGTTTTTTTCTCTGATCGTCGAGTTGTTTAATACCGGTATTGAAGCGTCGATTGACCATACATCGACAGAACGTCATCCGTTGGCAAAGATTGGTAAAGATGTAGGTTCTGCCGCGCAGCTATTAGCCTTGACGATGCTGTTTTTGTTATGGATGATGGCGCTATATACGACTTTTATTAATTTCTATTAATCAATGCTGGGCTAATTTTGCAATTAAGTAGAACCAATTTTCTATGAGCATCTATATCGGAACAGGGGGATACAGTGATACGGATTTTTTGGGAATCCTGTATCCTGCTGACACCAAAAAAACCGAATTTTTAACCGAGTATAGTCGTCATTATGCCACTGTTGAAATCAATAGTAGCTTTTATGCGCCTTTAGGTCGAAAAGCGTATGAAGGTATGCTCAAAAAATCCAATGGGCAGCTAAAATTTTCGATTAAGATTCACCAAGATTTTACCCACCGATTAACCGCCACTGCAGAGACCGCGCAAGCTTTTTTGCAGGCGATTGAACCTATTTTAGCGGCAGATTGTTTGGCTGCGTTATTGATTCAATTTCCGCATGGTTTTGATAGAACGGTGGCACATCGTCAGTATTTGGCAACCTTGACCAGTTGGTTTGATGGGTTGCCATTGGCGATAGAGTTTCGCCACCAAAGCTGGCATATCCCGCAAGTTTACGCCAGTTTTCAGCAGCAAAATTTGATTTGGTGTAGTGTGGACTATCCAAATATCCATGGTTTACCGCCCAGTCGGCTGTTATTTACTAGCCGCATCGGTTATTTACGCATGCATGGGCAAAACTTAGACTGGTGGGATGCCCATTCGGCGGCAGAGCGGCATGATTATCGATACAGGGATACAGAAATGCAAGCTTGGGCAAAGACCATTGCCAATCAACAAGCCAATTTTGATACCTTGTATATTTACTTTGAAAATACGGTAAAAGGTCACGCGGTGTATAATATTGAGATGCTCACACAAGCGCTCATGAACGAAGGTATGCCAGTCGTCAGTCCGTTGGTAGCGAATGATGAGTGAGTAAACAGCCGCTATCAACAAAATCATTCACTTGAAAATGTAATTTTTGCTATCATAAACAGTTTTACTTTTCATCATTTAAATTTCTAATTTGGAAGCATGGTTAAGCGGTATGACTGATTTTGCGATTGGACAACGTTATCTGTCGGATACAGAGAATGAATTGGGGCTGGGCGTCGTCGTGCTCGTTGATGAACGCTGCGTGCATATTTTGTTCCCGCAAAGTGAAGAAACGCGTGTGTATGCCAAGACATCGGCGCCTTTGTCGCGTGTGACTTTCAAAGCAGGGGATACCATACACGACCAAGATGGCGCATCGTATGTGGTCAGCGATTTTGAAGAGACCAATGGCGTCTATAAATACTCGGTTGAAGGTCATGACCGTGCGATTATGGAAACGCGCCTTGCGGCTAATATTAATTTGGCAAAACCACTTGAGCGCTTGCTTGCCAGTCGTATCCACCAAAATGATTGGTACGAACTGCGCCAAGAGCTACTGCGTACCCAAGCCTATTTGGCGTCTCATCCACTAAGAGGCTTGATGGGTGCACGTGTCGATATTATTGAGCATCAGCTGTATATCGCCCATGAAGTAGGTAAACGTATCGCGCCGCGCGTGCTGCTTGCCGATGAGGTAGGGCTTGGCAAGACGATTGAAGCGGGTCTCATTATTCACCAGCAACTCATCACCGGCAAATCTGAGCGTATTTTGATTTTGGTACCTGATAGTTTGCAGTACCAATGGATGATTGAAATGCGTCGTCGTTTTAATCTTGAATTTGCTATTTTTGATTTGGTCAGAACCGCAGCGATTGCAGAGCATGACCCTGAGCAAAATCCTTTTACGACTGAGCAGTTGATTATTGCCAGTATCGATTTGCTACTCGACCATGAAGATTTGCATGAAAAAGCCTTGGAAGCGGGGTTTGATTTGCTGGTTGTGGATGAAGCGCACCATCTGCATTGGGACAGTGAGCAAGGGGGCAATGACAAATACGATTTGGTTGAAGATTTGGCTGAACAAACCGCAGGTGTTTTGTTACTCACAGCAACCCCTGAGCAGTTAGGTTTAGAAAGCCATTTTGCGCGGTTACGATTGTTAGATCCCAATCGTTTTAATGATTTAGACGACTTTATCGATGCAGAAGAAAATTTTGCGCAAACCGCAGCAATTGCTGAGGTGTTATTGAGTGACCAATCGCTGTCAGATAACCAAAAATCAGCGTTAGCTCAGTTGTTAGGTCACGACATCAGTGATGACGAGCAAGGTCGTGCGCGCGCCATCAATGAATTGTTAGATCGTCATGGTACTGGTCGTGTGCTATTTCGCAACACCCGTGAGAGCGTGTCTGAGCTTATTTCTGGCTTCAAAGGTCGGCGCTCAATGGCGTATCCGCTGCCGCTACCGATAAGTTGGCAAGACAGTTATCACACCCAAGGTAAATTGCGCGAACAATTATGGCCAGAAGAGTTACAGCCCGATGGCAGTTGGCTGGAACAAGACCCGCGAGTGCCTTGGTTGGTTGATTTGCTTAAAAACACCTTAAAACATCAAAAGGTGCTACTGATTGCGCGCAGTGGGGCAACGGTTGAGAGTTTAGAGGCAGTATTACGATTGCATGCGGGCATTAAAACCGCGATTTTTACTGAGCAGATGACCCTACTGGAGCGCGACCAAGCGGCTGCGTATTTTGCCGATATTGAAGGCGCGCAAGTATTGTTGGCGTCTGAAATTGGCTCTGAGGGGCGTAATTTTCAGTTTGCCAGTGATTTGGTGTTGTTTGATTTGCCCGCCAATCCTGATACATTAGAGCAGCGGATTGGCCGCCTCGATCGGATTGGTCAGCAAAACGAGATTACCATTCATGTGCCTTTTGTCGAAGGCACGGCAACTGAACGTATGTACCGCTGGTATAACGAAGCGCTAAACATTTTTAACCAAATCTCACCCACGGCGCAAACCGTTCAAGAGCAGTTTATTGTGGATTTAAAACCGCTACTTGAAGGGCAAAAAGTCGAAGATGAGGGTCAAGAAATTACTTTAGATCAGTTGATTGAAGAAGGCAACGCCCAGCGCATCGCACTAGAAGCAGCCATGCAAGCAGGGCGTGACAGACTGCTTGAATACAATTCTTGTCGCCCGCGTGTGGCCAGTAAAATCGCTTACACCATGCGTGATTTTGATGATACCCACATGTTGCCACGTTTGTTTGAACGCTTTATGTCGTCCATCAATATGGAATATAGTGGACAGCGTGATGGCTCATTGATGCTGCATCCGAGCGATGAAGTGCAAGTGCAAGGACTGGCCGTACCTGAAGATGGTATGACCTTGACCTTTGAGCGTGACCAAGCGTTACTACGCGAAGACATGGAATTTATGACTTATGAGCATCCTTTGATGCAAAGTATCTTTGAAACGGTCAACGCAGGCACGTTCGGTAATACCACGGTTGCAACTTTACAAAGTAATGCCATGCCTGAAGGACTGGTCTTGGTCGAAGTTAATTTTCGTGTTGAAGCGATTGCGCCAAAGCTCCTTAATTTACCCGCATTTTTGCCAAAGCCGCTCATTCGGGTGTTTTTAAGCCAGCAAGGGACTGATTTTAGCGATAAAATTGCGCCTGATATGATTGTGTCGCATATTCATCGTTTGGATAAAACCCGTGCGCGTCAAGTCATCAAAGCGCGTAAAGACATTATCGAAGTGCGCTATGAGCAAGCAGTAGCATTGGCAAACCAGCAATTACCTGCGATAAGTGAGCAAGCCAAAGAGGTATTTAATCAGCGCTATGAGCGTGAAGTGGAGCGCCTGCAATATTTGCAATCCATCAATCCGAATGTACGAGACGCAGAAATCAATCAATTAAAACGTTTGCAAGAACAAGGCTTACATGCACTGGGTCATTTATCCTTAATTCCTGATAGTATCCGTGTGCTAGTCGCTGTCAAGCCCGCTTAATTTTTTTGAATTTAGGTTAATTTAGGTTAGGGGTCAGCTTATATTAGGCTGACCTTTGTTATATTTTTGCATTTTCCATTTTTTGGTTAAGACCAGTTACCAGGTCTAGTTATCAGGCTTAGTTAGCAAAGCTAGTTATTTACACCTCAGGATTCACCACACTCATACTAAATTTGAGTCCGATACTAAGTAGTACTATCGCCAGTGGCAACAGCACCATCGCAATGCGTTGGGTTTTATACCTGACAGGCGGCTCCTTACTAACTTTAGATAATAAAAAACATAGCATACCCGTGACCAATGTCAAAATCCCTAAGCCCAAACAAAGAAAACCTAAATAATTCATCTGTTTACCCATTACCCATACTGTTATGTTTGACGGGTGTAAATTAGATACCACCACGACCCATCGATATTTGTTGAAACACGATTGTTGCCTCAGACAACTTTGATTATAATCTAACAAGACTCATAGGACATGAGATTTATTTTTAGCCGCAATACAAGGATGGTGATATGAGTGGCTCGACGATACAGACTTTAGACATACAACATCTATACCAGTCCCCGTTTGATACACTAAGCGCTCAGCAGCGAACCTATCTGCAGCAGCACAGTAAAATCGTCTATTTGGACAACTTGCAGCCCATACCCACTGGATGGCAAGGGGATTTTTTTATTCTCCTTAAAGGCTTTGTTCATCAATTACAAGGTGATGCGTTGATTTCTACCTTAAATGCAGGCGATTGGTTTGATACCAAGGTCAGGCAAAACGGTGTGTTCAACTTTATCACCCAGCAGCAAAGTCTGATGTACCGTATCGATGGGCAAGTGCTAAGTGCAATCACCGAGCAAAATCCCAGCTTAAAAAACGCCTTGTTTGCCGATGTCGCTGCCCGTCTCAACCATCACCAAGCTCGCCTTGCCCAAAGTGAAAGTCAAAAACTGCTATATCAACCGATTGCCAATTTGGGGCAGCATATCAAACCGCCGCATTTTGTCGATGATACGGCAACGCTATACGATGCCACCATGGCGATGAACCAATTTGACATCAAGCATATTTTGGTTAAGTCACAAGCGCGAATGAGCGAAGCAGAGCGTGACAAACTCATCGCACAAGGCGTTGAAAAATCCACCATCGCAGCGTATGTCGAGCGCATCGGTATTTTTACCCAAACCGATGTGTGCCGAGCGATTGGGCACAAAGTTGATTTTGCCACCACGCCTGTGCTGGACTTTACTAATTTTAAAATCCATACCGTGCATCAATCGCAAGATGTGAGTGAAGCCTTGCTGACCATGTTACAAACTCGTACCCACCGTTTACCCATTATTGATAGTCAAGGTCAAATCATTGGGATTTTGGGGCAAACCGAATTACTGAGCTTTTTAACCAACCATTCCAATCTTATCGTCGCTCGTATTGAGCAAGCGCAGAGCCTAGAGGATGTTGCGGTGGCGGTGGAATTGATTGGTAAATTTATCCGTGAGCAGCACGCTAGCGGCATCAAAATCCATGTTATCAGCCGTATGGTGCAAAGCTTAAATTTACAAGTGTTCGCCAAGGTATGGCAGCTGATTGTGCCTGCTATCACCTTCTACAATACTTGTCTGTTTGTGATGGGCTCAGAAGGGCGTGGTGAACAAATCTTGCGTACTGACCAAGACAATGCGCTAATTATCCGCAATGGTTTTAAAGATGACAATCTGCCCAGCTATGCCGCGCAGTTCAATGAGGCATTGGCGAACATGGGTTATCCCTATTGTGATGGCAAGATTATGCTTAGCAACGAGCGTTGGCGAAAAACTTCAACCGCCTTTGAAAAACAAATCACGGCATGGTACGTGAGTGGCAGTAGTGAAGATATGATGTGGATTGCGACCTTAGTCGATGCGCATTTTGTTTGCGGCGATATTAAGCTCTTTGAGCAGCTGCAAAAACATTGGCAAGTCAGCGCGCAAAATGTGGCGACTAGCAACTTTATCAACCGTTTTGCCAAACCGATTCTACAATTTGGCGACAGCAGTGGTTGGTGGCAAAAATTTGTCGGTGCCAGTGAAACCGATATTGACCTAAAAAAAGCGGGGATATTCCCGATTGTCCATGGCGTGCGCGCCTTGTCACTGGAATATCATATCACTGACACCAACACCAGAAACCGGCTGCAGCAACTGGCACAGCAACAGGTACTAGGTGACACCATGGCGCAAAATCTGGCAGAAGCACTGGATTTTTTTATGGCAAAACGACTGGATGTGGCATTGATCACACAAGATAGAACAGCGCGAGCGGTAAATCCCAATCACTTATCAGCACTGGAAAAAGACTTGTTAAAAGAATGTTTGGCGATGGTCAAAGATTTTAAAACCTTTATTACCCATCATTATCGTCTAGATATTTTTTAACTAAATAGATATTTTTTAATTAAAGATATTTTTTAACGAAATAGATAGTGTTAATTGCCTAGAGAAAAACCATGTTTAATCGCATCAAAAATCTGTTAGGCTGTCAAAAACTTGAGCGACAAAAACAGCGGCTCAGCAAGCCGGAGTACGCTTATCTGTTTGATAACCCGCTATCTAAAGTCCCCAATGAGTGGGTGAGCCTAGATCTAGAAATGACCGGGCTTAATGCCAAACAAGATTATATTTTAAGTGTCGGTGCAGTACGGGTACGCAAAGAAAGTGACGGGTTTGTGATTGATACCGATAGCGCGCTGTCATTGGTATGCCGTCCGCCTGTGATGCCCACCGATGACACCATTGTGATTCACGGATTAAGACCGATAGATGTCGACAATGGCTTATCGTATGACGAGATGCTCACCCAATTATTGCCCATGCTTAAAAACCGTCCGATAATTGGGTTTTGTGTGGACATGGATATGGCGTTTTTAAATGCCATTGCCAAACCGTTTTTAGGGGTGGAACTGGCTAATAAACTTGTCGATGTCAGTCGCTTGTATCAACAAAATCAGCATCGACATGACCCCAGCCAAGTTGGGCAGTTACCACACCTCAATCAACTGCTAGAAGAATACCAAATCCCGCGATTACCTGCACATAATGCCCTCAATGATGCCATTATGACTGCCATGTTATTCACCCACTTGATGCAGTCATAGCGGGCTTATGAAGTCATAAAAGCTAACCGACATAAAAAAACTCTCATCATGAGAGTTTTTTATCTAAAAATGACTTTATTTTTTGCTAGCCGCGGCGTCTGCGCCTTTTGGTTTGATGCCTGCTTCTTGGGTTAATTGCATCAACATGGTACGGGCTTCTTCGGCAGATTTTTGCGCTTTTTCCATCGACTTAGCAATTTCTGGATTGGTCTCTGGGGTTGCCGTTGGTTTTTTGATTAAAGCCGCCGTACCGGCACGGCTATTGGTGATACTTTCAACCATTTTATCGCGGGTTTGTGCGACACGCGGGTCATTAAATTTTAGTTTGTTGAGCGTGGCTTTTTGCAAGTCTAACTGTGCCACCACTTCTTTAAAGAAAGCTTGTTGGTCAGCAGGCGTTTTGGCGTTTTGCATTTTTTTTGCCATTTCTGCTTGTTTGGCTTGGGTAGTGCGGTCAAGCTCATTTAAGGTTTTAAATAACTGAGTCAAATCCGCTTTTAGGGCAAGATTGGGTGTTGCAGCCGCGGCATTATTGGCGGCAACTGTAGGGGCGCTGCTAACGTTGGCGGTTTTTTCTGCAGTCGCTGGCGTGGTGACAGTAGTTGTGGTTGACGAAGCGGTGGTGGTAACAGCAGCAGCACTAGCAGGCGCGCTAGAGATGGCTTGGGATGCTGCCAAAGGTGCAGTAGTCGTAGAAGCTGACGTGGTGGTAGTCGTCGTTGCAGAAGCAGTGGTGGTTGCGGCTTTGTCATCTTTTTTTGAGCATGCAGATAACGCTAGCACGACACTCATAGCACCTATAGTCATGGCAGAGGTGGCGATAGATTTGTTTAACATAAATTTTTTTAACCTAAATAATTTTGACCCAACACCCCAAAGCAAGGGGTCAGCGTTCTCGATTGAAACCCAAAACGGCAATAGCAGTGACTGCAATGTAGTAATTAGGCGACAGTTTAGCAAATATCTGAAAATTGAAATGTAGAGAATTGCAACAGAAGGCTACGGCAGTTTGTCTAAATGCCTTAATTTTAGCCGATTTGCTATGAAATCAGGTGGATTTTTATGGCAAAAAGCGCTAAGGTGACAGCTTATTTTTGCCTAATTTATTTTTGCCTAATAAGATTCGATACCTAGTATAGATTCGTCACATTGTTGCTGTTGTTATGAAAAATTCTCGCCAATCCGTGGGTCTGCAAACCCGCGCCACTCAATTATTGTCTTTAAAAACAGGTTTGTTGCTAGGGATGGCTTGTCTGTCCTTGGTGGGTCATACGTCAGATACCACACAAGTGCAGCCGCCAATACTCACTGATTCGGTGACCAAGCAAAGCCATGCAGTCATGGGGCAGCGCGATCCAGTCAACAAGCTACCTGAAGCGATTCAAGCCAAACTTGCCCAAGCCAATATTCCGACCGATAGCATGAGTATGGTGGTACAACCGTTAACGGAAAATCCGCAAAGCGCAGCATCGACTGCACCCCAAACGCCTTTGTTTAGTTATAATGCTGATGTGCCACGTACCCCTGCATCTACGCAAAAACTGATTCCCACTTATGTGGCGCTCGATAGTTTGGGCAAAGACTTTGTTTGGCAAACCAAATTATATCAGCATGGTTTTGTGTGGAAAGGCACGCTTTATGGTGATGTGATTGTGCAAGGCAGTGGCGACCCAAAACTGGAAAACGAGCGCTTGTACCAACTGCTTGCCATGATCAAAGCACAGGGTATACAGCAGGTACAAGGCAATTTAATCATCGATAATCGCCAATTTGAAGGGGTGGATTTTGATGTTAATGCGTTTGATGGTAAAGGGTTACGCCCTTATAATGCCCAGCCCAATGCTTTATTGACCAATTTTGGTACGGTGGAAGTGGATTTGGTGCCAATAGCAAAACCTAACGCAATAGCAGCTATCAAACCTGCTAAGGCATCCGCTAGTGGTAGCAGTGCTACTACTTCGAACACATCTGACCTTTATAACGAAGCAGCGAATCTTGAGCAAATCCAAAGCAAACCCTCGATCAATCCCAAAGACGTAGCGGCATATCAAGTCAGCCTAAAGCCTGCGCTAGCAAACTTTTCTATGCCTACAACACTGCAAGCTAGTCAAGCGCCTTGTAATAACAACCAAGATGATTGGATTGGGACATTGACGTCTGCAGGATTGAGCTTTCACCAAACCGCGTCTGCCTTTTGTGGTGAGCAAAAGCGCTATCTGACGTTTCCTGATGGGGATGTGCTGGTCAAACAACAAATCATCGCCGATTGGCAAAAAATCTTGCCAAACTTTACAGGGAATATTGAATTTGCCAACCCTGCAGTGCCTTATATGCAGCAAGCCAAGGCGATACCGCAAGCGCTACCTTGGTATATTCGCTTATACCTAAAATACTTTGGCAAACCCTTAACCCCAAAATTGGTGGGCTATGTGGCCTCCAATCCATTGCACGAGCAAATCAAAGACATCAATCAGCACTCCAACAATGTGATGACAGAACAAATCGCCTTGTCGCTACCGCTGTATGCCGACAAGCAGCGTATCAGTACTTATCCAAAAACCTTTGCCTACATTCACCAGTGGTGGCAACAAAAGCTGCCCCAAGCACAGCCCCCTGTGATGACTAGAGCCTCAGGTTTATGCCGGGATTGCCGCGTGGCGCCCAATAGTATGTTAGCGCTGCTAACTCTGGCTTATCATTCACCCAATTTTACCGTATATCGTGATTCGTTGGGCGTGGCAGGCGAGTCGGGTACCATCAAAGCGCTCAAACTGCGCCAGCCAAATAACCCTGCCATTGGGCATGCTTGGATCAAAACAGGCACGCTCGATAATGTCACCAGTATGGCAGGCTATGTTCAAGGCAAATCGGGAAAATGGTATGCAGTGGTTGGGATGATTAATGCCGACAATGTCAAAAATAATAGCAATGCCAAAGCTGTGCTGGATGAAATGCTAGCGTGGACAGCGCTGCAGTGATTGGTTTGTGGTTGATTGGCTATTTATCGTGAACATTAAAATACCAATCAATCTGGCGGTCAAATCCCATTTCTAGTAGGCTTGCGGTGATGCGCCCAGTCAAGCCCCACACGGTCTCGCCATCAATGATAAAGCTGGGTGATACCATCACTTGGCGACCCAAATCATACGCATAATCGATAGTCGGCTGGCGAATAAGCGTGGCTAAATCCGCCCAAAATAGCCTTGCAATTTCGCACATCTCTGGCACAAGGTTAACGCTGGGTGGTATCACCCCCACAATCGGCTTGACAGGTCTACCGCTTTTGGCAAATTGTAGGGGTAATTCGCCCAACACAGTCACTTGACTGGGATGAATACCGGTTTCCTCATGCGTTTCTCGTAACGCGGTAGCTTGGTTGCTATCGTCTGTGTCTTCGCGTCTGCCACCTGCAAATGATACTTCGCCGGCATGTTCTCGCATATCCGAAGCGCGCAACGAGTACAAAACTTTTGGCTCAGCTTCATTGGTAATGGCGATGAGTACCGAATACGGCTGCGGCGTGGGGTCGAATGGCAGTTTAGCGATTCGCTCTGCCAGTTGGTTCAGTAAAGGACTTTGAAATCTTGTTGTGGACATATTTTTTAATTCATCAAAATTTAATGGGCAATTTCGCAATGTTTATACGGCGCTTTGAGTTGACCGAATTTATCTAAAACTAATTGTCTATTGTCGATATCACTATCAAGCGGTAAAGCTGGCATAGCTGAGACAGGTTTTTGCATATTAGGCTGGGTATGCAGCGCGTTACAACCTGCTAATAATCCCAAACTTAATACCCAGCTAAATACCTAAGCTAGATACTTAGCTAAACTTTCTCATAATCGGCTGCTCAAATCATTTTTATCATGTAAAAACCTGCAATCAATGCTACCATACTTAAAACGACTTTCACCTCACAAAACATAAAAATAATAGGAAAATACCATGCCTTACTGCCTGCAATGCGGTCATCTAGCCGAAACCAAAATCCCGCCGATGGACAGCCTGCCGCGCATTGTGTGCCCATCTTGTGGCTACATCCATTACGAAAATCCCAAAGTCATCAACGGCTGTTTACTCATCCATGAAGATAAAGTTTTACTCTGTCGCCGCGCGATTGAACCGCGGCATGGTTATTGGACGTTGCCCGCAGGCTTTATGGAGCTTGGCGAGACGATGAAAGATGGCGGCAATCGTGAGTGCTTTGAAGAAGCCGAAGCCATCGGCAGTGGATTAGAGCTATATTGTCTATACGATATACCCGATATCGGACAGATTCATATGATATTTATCGGCTCGCTCAAAGATGGCAAATTTGGCGTGGGCATCGAGAGCCTAGAATGTGCGTTGTTTGCCGAAGAAGACATTCCTTGGGAAGACTTGGCGTTCCAAAATGTCATTGAAACGCTGCAACATTATTTTGCTGACCGTAAAGCAGGGGCGACGCTCGGTAATTTCCCCATCCATCAGCAAGTGATTGCCAAATACGTGCATTTGGGCGATTAAGTGTCCATTTAAACAGTAAATTTTAAACGGCAAATTGTTAGCTAAAAAGATACGGGCGTAGCGTATATGCCCTAACTATCTAAGTTCTAAACAAAGGTTATAATCTTCAATCAATGACCGCATTTACCGCAGCCGCCGCAACTATTATTTTTGGCAGTTAAGCGCTTTTTGGCTTTGATTGCGACATATATTAGCGCCATCAATACCATCAACATCACGATAAAAGTTTGCATTTGCGCGTTCATAGTGACTCCTTCCAATCAATTAATTAACGAGTATATCTGTCACACGATAAGTAATAAAAGCTGCGATATAGGCCAATACAAATAAAAATGCCACAATCATTGCTGTATATTTGCCTGAATTGCTCTCTCGTTTGATGGTGGCAATCGTTGCCATACACATGGGTGCATAGATATACCACGCCAAAAACGCAAACGCCGTTGGGAGTCCCCAATGATTGCGGATAATCGGGATTAAGCCTTCACTCACCGCTGCTTCATCACCACTCACCGCATACACAGTACCCATCGCAGCGACCACCACTTCACGGGCAGCAATACCAGGAATCATGGCGATACAGGTTTGCCAATCAAACCCAATCGGCGCGAAAAGCGGATGAATCCAATGCCCAAGATGACCAGCAATACTATAATCAATCGCAGGACCTGTGGCGTTGGCAGGCGGTTTTGGGAAAGTCACCAATACCCATAACAATACGGACAACGAAAAAATAATCGTGCCTGCGCGTGTTAAGAACGCTTTAACTTTATCCCAAAGGCTAATCGCAATATGGCGCACATTGGGCAAGCGATAAGTCGGTAGCTCCATCATCAGCGCCGTCAAGCTCGTGCGACCTTGTACTTTAGCTATCCATTTAAGCCCCAAGGCGACCAAAGCTGCCGATACAATCCCAGCAAGATAGAGCGCAAACAAAGTCAGACCTTGCAGATTAAACAGCCCCAATACTTTGGTATCGGGAATCACGGCGGCGATAATTAACGCATAAATCGGCAAGCGTGCTGAACAGGTCAACATCGGTGCCAGTGCCATAGTGACAAGGCGCTCGCGGGCATTGGGAATGGTGCGAGTCGCCATGACCGAAGGTACAGCACAGGCAAAACTTGAAAGCAGCGGGATAAACGCCCGACCTGACAAGCCTGTTTTTGCCAATAAATTATCCAGCAAAAAAGCGGCACGTGGCAAATAACCCGAATCTTCTAACACCAAAATAAACAAAAACAGAATCGTAATTTGCGGCAAAAAAACAATCACCCCGCCGACACCCGCAAGCACGCCATCGACCAATAGACTTTGTAACAGTCCAGAACCTAGCTGAGCGGTAATCCAAGTCCCTAGCGTATTGACTAGGCTATCTAAGCCATCCATCAACGGGGCAGCCCATGAATACACCGCTTGGAACATCACAAACAGCACAATCAGCAAAATCACCATGCCCCAAAATGGGTGCAATAACAGACTGTCTAAACGCTCATGCCAATTGGGTAGGGCGCCTTTTTCGCGTACCGCATGGGCGATAATCGAGTCGGCTTCATGGTATAAGACAGTGGCATCTAAGTTATCAATGGTGTCAGCGACTTGGGTAAAATATTGCGCGTTACGCAGCGCGATAGCGGATTGGTTGGCTTGCTGCGCCACAAACTCACCGAGTAGTTGGTGCAATTTGGCAGTGCCGTCACGTTTGATGGCGATGGTTTTGACCACGGGCATACCCAAGACTTCGGCTAGTGCATCTTCATCAATCACCACCCCGCGTGAAGCCGCGACATCGGATAAATTGAGCGCGACCATCATGGGCAAGCCCAATTGTTTGAGCTCCAGTAGCATCCGCAAACTCAAACGCAAATTCGTCGCATCGGCGACCGCGATAATGCCATCAAGCGGTTTTTCACCCGCCTGTTGACCGAGCAATACCTCACGGGTGACTTGCTCATCAGGACTGGTGGTGCGCAAACTATAAGTCCCTGGTAAATCTAAGATAGTGACCGCTGGATCGCCCAACCACGTGGCAAATTTTTTGTCCACTGTGACGCCAGAGTAGTTGGCAATTTTTGCTTTTGCCCCCGTCAATGCATTAAAGGTAGCCGTTTTACCGCAGTTTGGTGCCCCGACCAATGCCAACGTGATTGCCATAATAACCCTCTAACTCAACCCTATCTATACCCTAAAAAAACAAAAAGCGTAGCCACTCATCTGCTACGCCTGCCATCTCTTAAACAGTGACAAAAATCGTTACACCCTACGGCACTTAATCTTAGCGAGCTCATCACGGCGTAAACTAAACTGCGCACCACCTGCTAATTGAATAGCAAAGGGGGGACGCCCAAACAAGCCTTTTGCCACGATTTTAATCGCCGTATTTGGCAAAAATCCCAAATCATGCAGGCGGCGGCTCACCAAATTGTCTTGTAAACCAAATGCAGGATTGGCAATGACTTCTTCCACATAAGCGATGGTATGTTTCGGCAGGTCTAACAAAGGCTGAGCCGCGGCTTTTGCGGGGATTGACTCTGGCACGGGTGCCATGTCATTAGAAAATGTCAATACGGTCATCTTGCTGCCTTTCGCGAACGGTTTAGCTTTAAAATAGAAAATAAAGCACTCAGTGAAAGCGAGTAAATACGAACTAAAGTATAAATGAGAGACATTATCTTTTAGTGATAATTATTATTATGCTAACGTCTTAAAAAATCAAGCGGCGATTCAATTTTTTTAATATAGCATTGAGTTTTTTTAAAAATTGCGCGTATTCACTTTGATACAACATAGATATTTAAGCAGCAATGTTGATGTTTAATCAAAGGTTCGTGAATGACAAAACCCTCAAAAAAGTCACGCATATATCATTTTGTCGCTATAAAATCTTGCTACAATACTTGAGTGATATATATTCTATACTAAATAAAAACCACTATACTTATGGATGATGAGATTATTATGTCAACTAGAAAAACCATCCCCACAGCTGCGCAACCATCCAAGCCATCACCTGATAATTTATCACCGTTCAAGGCGATAGAGCCACCAAACCCAAACCCCAATCAACCCACCCCACAAGGCACGCCACCACTCAAAGAATTGGTCAAACAATACGATAGCGTGTCGTTGCTGCTGCAAGGTGGCGGTGCGCTTGGTGCCTACCAAGCAGGGATTTATGAAGGGCTGCATAAACAAGGCATCAAAATCGACCGTATCTCAGGTATTTCAATTGGGGCGCTCAATACCGCCATCATCGCAGGTAACCGTCCAGAGAACCGCTTGGCAGCGCTGCAAGGGTTTTGGAACACCATCACCCATCGTAACTACACCCCTGCAGGGCTGAATGTCTACCGTCAAACGGCCAATGAGCTCGATAAACTCAGCAGGATTGATATGGTAAGCCATTTTATGCCTTGGATATTTGAAAATGGCTTTTTAAAGCAGCAGCTGCGGGTGATGGAATCTACCGCTGAGGCTTGGCAAACCATGATTGAAGGACAGCGTGGCTTTTTTAAACCGCGTTATTTTGTGCCGTATGACACCACCCCCAATCACTTAAGTTATTATACCACCGACAAGCTGCGCGAGACCCTTGAGCGTTATTGTGACTTAAAACTTGTCAATGACGTCAATCGGATGAAAGTATCGGTGTCTGCGGTCAATGTGCGTAACGGTAATTTTGCTATTTTTAGCAATGAAAATGAAGAACTGCGCTACGATCACTTCATCGCATCGGGCGCACTGCCGCCAGGTTTTCCAGCGGTTGAGATTGATGGGGAGTATTATTGGGATGGCGGACTGGTGTCCAACACACCACTCAATGAAATCTTAAGCCATGAAGAGCACCTCAAGCAATTGATTTTCCAAGTGGATTTGTGGAATGCCAAGGGCACGGTGCCAGAGAATATGATGGAGATTGACGAGCGCATCAAAGACATCCAATATTCCAGCAAAACCCGCATGGTTACTGACTTTATGGCGCAAAAATTGCGTTATACGCGCCTTATCAAAGAGTTACTCGAAATCATCGATGACGATGCTAAAGTTGATAAAGTTGAAGAACTGTGCGTCAATAAAGCCCGCGAAATGACAGAAGTCGGTGTCAAAAACGTGATTCATCTGATTTATCACAAAAAGACTTACGAGCGCGGCTATAAAGACTATGAGTTTAGCGGCTCGACCATGCAAGAGCACTGGGAAAGTGGCTTACAAGATATTGAGAACACTTTTCGCCACCCAGATTGGTTTATGCTACCTGAGACCGATGATATCTTTGTCAGCCATGATATCCACCAAAAACGCAAACGCTTGGCACAGGTCAGTACCCTGCTAAAAAATCTTGAAGACTAGCCGTCGTTGCACGCTGAATCTTTACAAGCTAAAGGCTTACAAAAAGTCAAAAAAAGTGATGGTAGCTAGCCATCACTTTTTTATGGAAAATTACACCAAATTTGATAAGTCTAAGCGCAGCAATCGGTCAATCGCCTCGCTGCTTTGTGCGATATCTGCAACCAATGCCATGCGCACATGGTTTTTGCCAGCGTTACCGCTGTTGTTTTGGTATGGGGGCGTATCACGAGATAGGTAACGCCCTGCGAGCGCATGGATATTTAGCTGTTCATAAATCACTTTGACAAACTGCTCATCATCTTGTACCGGCAACCAAAAATAAAAACCGGCATCAGGGCGGCGTAGCGGTAATTTGTCTGACAGCTTGTCCATCCACAAATCAAACTTTTGGCGATATAGTTTGCGGTTTTCTGCCACATGGACTTCATCTTGCCACGCGGTAATCGAAGCGAGCTGATGATGAATCGGCATCGCGCAGCCTTGATAAGTGCGGTACTGGGCATACGGCGCTAGTAGCTTGGCATCACCTGCCACAAATCCTGAGCGCATGCCAGGTAGATTGGAGCGTTTTGACAGCGAATGAAACACCACGCAATTGGCAAAATCATCGCGTCCGAGTTTGGCGCAGACGTCAAGTAGTCCAATCGGCGGCACCTCAAAATATAGCTCACTGTAGCACTCATCACTGGCTAGGATAAAGCCGTATTTATCCGATAGCTCAACCAGACGTTGCCACTGCGCCATATCCATCACTGAGCCAGTTGGGTTGTTTGGACTACACACAAAGACCAGTTGGGTCTTCTCCCAAACCTCGCTTGGCACGCTGTCATAGTCCCCGACAAAATTATTGTCTGCGGTACAATTGACAAAATACGGCTGTCCACCAGCGAGCAGCGTCGCCCCTTCATAAATCTGATAAAACGGATTTGGCATCACCACGTAAGGTCGTTTGCTATCCTCACGGTCAAACGCCGCCTGCACAAAGCTAAATAGCGCCTCACGTGTACCCATCACCGGTAGCACTTGGGTGTCGGCATTTAATTGTTTGACCTGAAAACGGCGCTGTACCCAATCGGCAATCGCTTGGCGCAGCTCGGGCAAACCGTTGGTGGTGGGGTAGTTTTGGATTTTAGCCAAATTGTCTTTGATGACGTCTAACACAAACTGTGGCGGTGTGTGCTGCGGTTCACCGATACCCAGTTTAATCGGGGTATAGTTTGGGTTTGGGGTGATGCCTTGTAGCAAGGTTGCCATCTTGGCAAACGGATAAGGATGCAAAAGCTGTAATTGCGGATTCATAAGGGGTTGGCTGTCCATATATGCGAGAGAGCTAATTTTAAAAATACTCTGATTTTAAAAGTACTGGGATGTTAAAAATACTGTGAAAAATTAGATTACTTTACCCCGAATCGCTGAGTTTGCCAAGATTGAACCAAAAGTTTGCTAAAAGTTGATAGCCAATTAACGTTTTGAACCATGAGCTTGGGCACTATTTCGCTCAAAGTTTCGCTCAAAAAAATGGGTAAAGGTGAGTATCAAGGTAAAAAGGGTCGGGAAAAAGCAGGTGTTCACTATATCATGCACACTGCCTTGCCAGTACCAGTGCTTGTCGATTATAAGCTGGTCATGTCTGTCTAGCACTTCACCCATGCTGGCAGCAGCAATCACCGCAAATAAGGCGATAAGCCAGCGATAGCGGTGATTTTTAAAAAGTAGACTTGTGACAAGAAATACGCCAATACCGACATAAATATGTAGGGCATCTCGCTCTAAGCCTGTGAAGCTAACGATATGAGTTTTGATGTCTTGAAATACGGAGTCGTACATAGAAAGTTTGATTTTGATTGAAAAGTTGGCAGAGCATAGCGATTTTCTGCCAACGGTTAAAGGCGGTTTTTGTGTTGATTTATCACGGGATTATTATTATTTAAAAAAATAACCTATATGATAAACTTGAATAATTTGTGCTTTAACTGATAGTAATTTAAAAATAGGTTGGATTGTAGTTTTTAAGTTAACACTCTTAGTTTTGGACGAATTTTATTGCTGGTTAATTTGAAAGTAATTTCATCGAAAATTTGAAATCCGAAATCTAATGGTTGATGAAAATTACGTCCTTCTTTCTTAAGTAAAATATCAATAATTTTATTAAGTAAAATTGGTTCATCACGCTCAATAGACTCAGGTTCAGAATTATAATAGCCATTTTTACTAAACTCGATAGTATTAGCGCGATATTTCCATTCACTTAATAAACCTAATTTATGTAGATTATAATTTAGTGCAACCAATGAAACTTTCCAATAATGTTTATAATGAATCATATTTTGCAACGATAAATTATTTGGTGCATTGCTAATGAATAAATCTTTAGGCATAAGAAAACTAGCTGCAAATCTATCAGCTTGATTTTCTTTTTCTTTCATATTTTGAAGAACATTAACATCATCACTATGTAGAATTATATGACCTAATTCATGAGCAGCATCAAATCGTTGTCTTTCAGGTGATTTAAATGTGTTTAAAAAAATAATGGGTCTGCCATCATGATAAAATGAAAAGGCATCTACTTCTTTGACTTCTAAAGGAAGTCTAAAATCTGCTATACCATGCGACTCTAAAACACCTATCATGTTCTTAATAGGTAACATTCCCAGCTTCCACTCAGCTCTCAATGTAAGTGCGGTTTTCTCTGGGTCATCAATCAAGTTATCAATATCAACATTAATACCTTTGAATTTAGGTAAATTAGAAATTTTATTATCGAAAAATTCTAATGTTTGTATAGCAAACTCGCTATATGCACGGGCGGAATTACGATATTGAGCTTTAATACGATTAAATGAACGGTAAAAAATCTGTTCATCACTAACTCTTGTATCGAAATTAGATTGAAAGAAACTAAAAGGCAAACCTAATTTTTCACTGAGTAAGACAATTCTTTCAAAGTCAGGTACAAAGGGTTTATTTTCATTTAAATAATTTGAAACTGTTACTTCTGTACATGAAAGAATATTAGATAAATCTTTGTTTGATAAACCTCTAAGGTCTTTTGCAACTTTTAAACGATATTTACTAAAACTTAAATTTGCTGAATTATTCATCACTACCTGTAACTTTATATCCAATATCAAATGAATCTTCATTAATCGATTCATCTGCAAATTCACTAATATATGAAGTTGGTTCACCATCTTGAGTAAATATTAAACGGGACTCATGATTGATAGGGAAAATCTTATCTTCGTTTACCACATATACAGAAGTGGGTTTAGCAACTTCAAATATAAGTTCTGGGCTATCAGATTGATAAATAGCATGTCCTCTTGAGGGATAATATAGAAACCAAGTTTCAATTTCACAGTCAGGCTGATTTAATTTAATTTTTGTTTCGGTTTCACTACCTTTCGGGCAATTTGAAGAAATAGGAGCATCTATGTTTCCTATTGATTTATTTGCTGACATTACTACTAATTGAATTTTGTATTTTTCATTTATAAGAGTAGGTTGACCATTTAAACGTTCATGTTTATAACCCAAAAGTAATAATTGTTGAGCAATCGATTCATTAATATCACCCCAACGAGATATGCCACTTGCAGGATTTAAATTTGATTTATAATCAAAATTATTGTCTGCTGATTTTATAGCATCAAAAACTAACTGTGGCTCGAAACCAAACCGCTCATTTAATATTTCAACGGCTTGAGATTTAGTTATAATTTTTGTATCGTGATTTATCTCATCAATTTCAGGAAATAGTTCATACTGAGAAATTTGGAACATACTTAACTACCCTTTGGATTTTTATAAATTATAACATCAATTGATGTATGAAAAAATAAAAATTATGAAATAATTCTATTGATCCCACTCACCTTT
The DNA here is from genome assembly GCF_032014955.1 of Moraxella sp. CTOTU47724. Classification (NCBI taxonomy): domain Bacteria; kingdom Pseudomonadati; phylum Pseudomonadota; class Gammaproteobacteria; order Moraxellales; family Moraxellaceae; genus Moraxella; species Moraxella sp. CTOTU47724. Next base: position 4,628 of record NZ_DALZSV010000035.1, on the reverse strand, counting down.
TGAAACCCTTTTGGCAGGAGTGCACCGCGTCGACCGCGTGTACCCATAAAATTGGCAATATCCATCGGTTTAAGCGTCAATGTGCGTTTACCACTATTTAGTACCAGACTATCACTTTCGGTCAAGGTGGTGATGGCGACCACGCTGTCACCGTCTTTTAAATCAATCAGCTTATTGCCTTTGCCTTTTTTCATCATCGGTAACTCAGTCAATGGGTATACCAGCAAATGCCCTGCCGAGCTGACCACGCCAACCAGCGTATCTTGCTCACCAATTTGGTGGGTTATTAAACTACAGGCGTCATCAAAATTAATCACATTTTTGCCGGCTTTTTGGTTGGTATCAAGATCAGCAAAGGTGTTGATAAAGCCATAGCCTTGCGAGCTTGCCATGATGAGCTTACTGTCATCTTGTCCCATTAGCACATTAACAAAACTTGCTCCGCCCGTGGGTTTTAGCAGACTTGTGAGCGGCTCGCCTTGCCCCCGCGCAGAGGGTAAGGTATGGGCATCGAGGCGATAGCTGCGACCGGTGTTATCCATGAGATAGACTTTTTCATTGGACTTGCCTTGCGCATGGGCAAGGTAGGCATCGCCCGAACGGTAATTCATATTGGCGGCATCGACATCGTGCCCTTTGGCGGAGCGAATCCAGCCTGATTTTGACACGATGACTGTCACAGGCTCGCTTGGGGCTAGGTCAGTTTCTTTAAGCGCGGTGGCTTCCGTACGTTCTACAATCGGCGATTGGCGTTTGTCGCCATGCTCTTTCATATCGGCAGTGAGCTCTTCAATCATTAAGCCAGTCAATTTGTCTGGGTTGTTCAAGTATGCTTCGATTTGGGCTTTTTCTGCTTCTAGGTCACTTTGTTCACGTTTGAGCTCAATTTCTTCAAGGCGTGCCAATTGACGCAGACGAATATCTAAAATCGCATTGGCTTGGCTTTCGGTCAAATCATAGCGCGTCATCAATTCTGCTTTTGGGTCTTCTTCCTCACGGATGATACGGATGACTTCATCAATATGAAGATAGGCAATCAGCAAACCTGCCAAGATATGTAGGCGCTGCTCGATTTTATCCAAGCGGTATTGCAAACGGCGCGTGACGGTATCTCGGCGCACAGAGAGCCATTCGGTGAGAATGGTAAGCAGTGATTTGACTTGGGGTTTGCCATTGGTGCCAATCATGTTGAGATTAACGCGGTAATTACTCTCAAGGTCGGTACTGGCAAACAAATGGCTCATCATCGGCTCGATATCAACACGGTTAGAGCGCAGCTCAAGCACGATACGGCAAGCGTTTTGGTGGTCGGATTCGTCATGGATGTCAGTTACCCAAGGCAGTTTTTTGGCATTGATTAAATTGGCAATTTGCTCAATGATTTTATTACCGGAGATTTGATAGGGTAGCGCATCGATGATGACTAAGTTTTTTTCTTTGTCATCGACATGATAAGTAGCACGCATTTTGTAGCTACCACGACCCGTTTTATATAGCTGTAGCAAATCCTCAGGCGAGGTGATGATTTCTGCTTTGGTCGGCAAATCGGGTGCAGGGATGTACTTTGCCAGCTCTTTTTCTGTCATTGTGGGTTTTTTAAGTAGCGCAATGCAGCCTTTGACCACTTCAGATAAGTTATGTGGCGGGATATCGGTTGCCATACCGACCGCAATGCCCGTTGTGCCGTTGAGCACGATGTTCGGCAGACGGGCAGGCAAGGTGACGGGTTCTTGCAAGGTGCCGTCAAAGTTGTCTTGCCAATCGACAGTGCCTTGACCGAGCTCGTTTAGCAAGGTATTGGCATAAGCCGATAGTTTGGCTTCGGTGTAGCGCATCGCAGCGAAGGATTTTGGGTCGTCGGGCGAGCCGAAATTGCCTTGACCGCTAATGAGTGGATAACGGTAGCTAAACGGTTGGCTCATCAACACCATGGCTTCATAACAGGCGGAGTCGCCATGCGGATGGTATTTACCAATGACGTCACCGATAGTGCGCGCTGATTTTTTGGGTTTGGCAGTATTTTTGAGCCCAAGCTCGCTCATCGCATACACGATACGGCGCTGCACAGGTTTTAACCCGTCGGCAACGTGTGGCAATGCCCGGTCCATGATGACGTACATCGCGTAGTTCAGATACGCGTTTTCGGTAAATTCAGCGACTGAGCGAGTGGGGTTATTCAAATCGTTTGGTTTGGTGATTTTTGCTACAAGGGTATCAGACATAATGGTTACTTAATCAATGACAAAAAATAAAAGAAAGTGCAAAAGAAAGAAAGCTCAAAAAAGAGATAAGAAGTATGAGGAAATATCATAAAGCTTGAGAGTAGAAAAACAAGTATTAATCCATGACATGGCAAATTTGCCCAGTTTTACACGTCAAACTGTGTCGCAACACCTACCTGTCTAAAGATAACTGGACACTATAGCCGCTTTAACGGTCAAATAATGGATAACTATTTCGACGCGAAATCATTTTTATCATCCCATAAGTACAGAGAATAGGCTTGAGAATTGAGTAAATATTTAGTATGTTAATAGTACATTTGGCCGCGATTTTTAATATAATTTTTAGTAGTGGGATGGACCTTTTTATAAAAATTCTTTTAATTATCAATATGCTATTCGCTGATAGACCGCATACCTAAGGAAAACATTTCTCATGAATGAATCAACCACCTCAGCTCAAACCCCTGACAATAATGCACAAGACATTGCGCCCATCGATACTCCCATCGATAATATGGAAGCGCAGCCACATGCGCCAAAGCTTACCGATCATCATGAGAAACCTTGGTTAAAGACTTACGAGCATTACGGCATGAACTATAACATGCAAATGCCCGGTGACGAAGTTAACCTAATGAATGTTTTTGAAAAGAATTTCGAACAATTCAATGGTAGTGATGCCTTTGTGTGCATGGGTAGTAGCATGACCTATCGTCAGCTAGACACTTATAGCCGCCAAATCGCGGCGTATTTGCAGGGATTGGGTCTACAAAAAGGCGATACCGTCGCGGTCATGATGCCAAATATCTTGCAATACCCAGTGTGTATGATTGGTATCATCCGCGCAGGTTTTATCTTAGTCAATGTCAATCCCTTATACACCACTCATGAATTAGCCCATCAGTTAGAAGACTCGCAAGCCAAAGCGTTATTTATCGTTGAAAACTTTGCCAAAACCTATCAAGATATCGGCAAAAAAATGGTTGATCACGTTATCGTCTGTTCAATCGGTGATTTGATGGGTACGTTCAAAGGTATGCTAGTCAATACCGTGGTCAAGTATGTCAAAAAAGCCATTCCAGCTTGGCAAATTGACGGGCATGTGACATTTAAGAGTGTAATCAAGCAAGCGTCTGCCAGTCGCTATCAGCGCCCAGAGGGTATCAAAGGCAGTGATGTTGCGGTACTACAGTACACGGGCGGCACCACAGGGGTTGCCAAAGGTGCGATGCTTACCCACAGCAACTTGGTATCCAATATGCTACAGTGCCAAGAGTTCGCCAGACAAGTATTCCCCAATCAAATGGTAGGTGAGTACGCCGTCATTGCCTTACCGCTTTACCATATTTTCTCATTTACCGCCTGTGCGTTACTAGGTATGAACATGGGCTTTACCGGTGTATTGATTCCAAACCCCCGCGACTTGGACAGTTTTGTCAAAGAACTAGCAAAATATAAGCCAGTATTTTTCCCAGCGGTGAACACATTATTTAATGGTTTGGCGCACCATACTGGTTTTCGGGCATTAGACCATAGCAAATTGCGTTTGTCGCTTGGCGGTGGTATGTCGGTATTGCCTTCAACCGCCGAAGAGTGGAAACGTATTACAGGTACCAATATTTTAGAAGGCTACGGCTTGTCCGAAACTTCACCCGTTGTCACCCTAAACCCCTTGACGCAAGAGAAATTTAGCGCCAAAATCGGTATCCCGCTGCCCAACACCGACATCAAGCTGCTCGATGACAACGGCAATGAAGTCGCAGCAGGTGAGCGTGGTGAGATTGCAGTTAAAGGTCCACAAGTGATGAAAGGCTACTGGCAGCGTCCTGAAGCCACTGCCGAAGTAATGACAGCAGATGGTTATTTCAAAACCGGTGACATCGCTGTCGTTGATGAGCAAGGCTATTTCAAAATCGTTGACCGTAAAAAAGACATGATTTTGGTATCAGGATTTAATGTCTATCCAAGCGAAGTTGAAGAAGTGCTAGCGGCACATCCTAAAGTGTTGGAAGTTGGGGTGATTGGGGTATCGAGCGAAAAAAGCGGTGAAGTGCCAAAAGCGTTTGTGGTACGTAAAGACCCAAGCCTCACCGAGCAAGAGTTGCTGCAATACGCGCGAAGCGAGTTGACGGGTTATAAACGTCCGCGTAAAGTTGAATTTGTGGATGAATTGCCAAAATCAAATGTTGGCAAAATCCTGCGCAAAGAACTGCGTAAACTTGAAGAAAAAAAGTAAGTTAACGTTTGTTGCCAAAACCCAGCTTTTCTATATCAGATTAGTTGGGTTTTTTATTGCAGCGCACCCGCCTAACCTTATAAAATTGGGAATACCAATCGGCTGTTACGGGTAATACTGAGTTTATGGATGACGCTATTTCACCAATCAATGAGCGCCCGATGCAT
>NZ_DALZSV010000034.1:0-26717 GCF_032014955.1 Moraxella sp. CTOTU47724 | reverse complement strand
ACAAAATGCTCGGCAAAAATGGCGACATCATCTATGTGGGCAAAGCCAAATCGCTCAAAAGCCGCGTCAACAGCTACTTTGCCAAAACCATCGACCACCCCAAAACGCGGGCGCTGGTGCAACGTATCGACAACATCGAAACCATCATAACCCGCTCTGAGACCGAAGCGCTGCTGCTTGAGCAAAACCTCATCAAGCTGCATCGACCGCCCTACAATGTGCTACTGCGTGATGATAAATCCTATCTGTACGTGTTTATCTCAGCGGATAAACCTTATCCAAGACTTGCCTATGGGCGCGGCAAAGGGCAACACCAAAAAGGCAGATTTTTTGGACCTTTTCCTTCGGCACATGCCGCCAAACAGACCTTATTAATGATGCAAAAAATGTTCATGGTACGCCAATGCACCAATGCATTTTTTGCCCAGCGTCAGCGACCTTGCCTAGAGTACCAAATCAAACGCTGTAAAGCGCCGTGTGTCGGGCTGGTATCGCCCGAAGAGTATGCCGATGACGTCAACAACACCATTCGATTTTTAAAAGGGGAAGGCACGGATTTGCAAGTCAAATTGGTGGGTAAAATGGAGCAGGCGGCTGAAGACATGAACTTTGAGCAAGCCGCCTTGTATCGCGACCAACTCTCGATGCTACGCGAAGTACAAGCCAAACAAGCGGTATATACGGTCAAAGGTGAAGCCGATATCATCGCCATCGCCAGTCAAGCGGGCATTACCTGTGTGCATGTCATGAATGTGCGTAATGGGCAGGTTTTGGGTGGCAACAATTATTTTCCTGATGTGGATAGTGAAAACGACATAGCGGATAACTTGTCTGAGTTTGTCAGCTCGTTTTATTTTCAAGTCAGTGATGATTTGCCCGAAGAGCTGATTATAAGCCATGAGTTGCCCGACCAAACCGCGATGACAGAAGCCTTAACTGAAACCTTTGGCAAAAAGGTGACGATAAAAACCAAAGTTCGTGAGCAGCGGAGCGAATGGCTCACCCTTGCCCAAATGAATGCCAACAACGCCCTGCAAACCAAATTGGGCGATTATTTGGAAGTTAAATCTCGCTTTAACGCGCTCAATGCGGTATTAAAAGAGGCGCTGCAAGGCAAATCGCTCGATCGTATCGAATGTTTTGATATCTCCCATACCATGGGTGAAGCCACCATCGCAAGCTGTGTGGTCGCTGACCAAGGCGGGCTACGCAAACGCGACTATCGCCAATATGCCATTCATGGCATCACGGGCGGTGACGACTATGCCGCCATGAAGCAAGTATTAAACCGCCGCTATAGCAAACAGCCGCTGCCAGATTTATTGCTGATTGATGGCGGTAAGGGGCAGCTTAATATGGCAAAAGATGTACTGAGCGAGCTGGGGATTTTAACCCAAACCTTGCTCGTCGGGGTGGCAAAAGGCGAAGGTCGCAAGGCTGGGCTTGAGGTACTGCATTTTATTGACCGTGAGCCACTCGATTTGCCGGCTGATAGCAAAGCACTGCATTTGATTATGCATATCCGTGATGAAGCGCACCGCTTTGCCATTACCGCACACCGCAAAAAACGCGATAAACGCCGCTCAAGCTCGGTGCTAGAAGCCATCCCTGGGTTGGGAGAAAAACGCCGCCGAGAGTTGCTCAATCATTTTGGCGGCTTGCAGCAGCTGCTTGGCGCATCACAAGATGAAATTGGGCAAGTAAATGGCATTGGTAAGGTAATGGCCAATACCATTTATAAAGTGTTGCATGGCTGATATTAAATTTTTAGCCGTTTTGGCTGAAATGGGTAGTTAACAATGATAATGACATGGCATTGTAACAATGGCAGAAATTTTTTTTAAATCAAGCGCAGCTTCGGATAGCGATACCTGCATGCACTGTGGCGCATGTTGCGCTAACTATCGGGTGTCTTTTTATTGGGCAGAAGGCGAGACACTCGGTATCCCCGAGGATATGACGGTCAAAGTCAATGATTTTTATACCTGTATGAAAGGTACCGAAACAAAGCCGGTCAGATGCGTGGCACTCGCTGGCGAAGTTGGTAACTCGGTGGCTTGCCAAATCTATGATAAACGTTCAAGCACCTGCCAATCGGTACAAGTCGGTGACGAGCAATGTATCAAAGCCCGTCATCATTATGGGTTATCTAACGATATCTTTAGTCAAGTGCCTGTTTAATGGCTTTGTGATAAACGAACAGTCAGCTGTTTTTCCACTTCGGTTTTGAGCCATTGATTCAAATCCTCATTCATCAGCGTCATTGATTCGAGCAAATAGTTGTCGATATAGCCTTGCAGCTGTTTGACGATATCTTGTTTGATTTGTTCAATAGCGGGCGTGGTGGCGATAGATGGGTTGGCAATATCAACAAGTGGGTCAGTAACGCGCGTTTCATGGGTCATCAAGGCCGCTGTTGGGTCATCAGCTAACGGCTCAGCAATTTTATCAGTGTTATCAGCGGTATCAGTGTGATCAATGGCATAGACCATCTCACTGCGATGGCGCTCAATCGTGACATCGCTAGTTGCGGTATCCTTGGACTGCGCTTGTTCATCTAGCTGGTGATTTGCACCCTCAATTGAGCCAGTTGATAGTTGCGTCGCTAGTTTTGCAGGGTTTGCCTGTTTTGCTAGATGCGCTTGTTTGGCAATGGCGCGTTCTTGCTCCAGTAGCGCAATGGCTGCGTCATCTTGCGCTTGGCGTTCTTGCTCGTTTTCTTGTGTTAACTGTGCTTGTTCAAGGCGCTGTTGTTCAAGATGTTCTGCTTCATGCCTTTCTTGTTTTAAGCGCTCAGCTTCCAGTCGTTGTTGCTCAAGGCGCTCTTTTTCCAAGCGCTCGGTTTCTAGGCGTTTGTTTTCTAAGCGTTCTTGTTCCAGTCTGTGTTGTTCCAATCTTTCTTGTTCTAGGCGTTGCTCTTCAAGCTCTCGCTCACGTAGTTGCGCTTGTAATTTTTCTTGGTGGTCACGCTCGATAGCCAGTAATTCTTCGACTTTATCATGCAGATTAGGCACGCTAAACTCATATTCATCAAGGTCGGTATCGGGATAAAGTAAGGTAACGATATCATCGAGTTCTTGAATAATGGCGTGTTTGACAGGGGTAGGGGTGGCGAGCCAGCGCTTTGAAAATTGGTGGGAGAAGGCAAATCCTGACATGAATGGTGTCCAGCGTTAAGGATGAAATAGGATAGCTTCATTTAACGAAAAAACGGCTACAATTTCAATAGCCGTTTTCAAAATTCACACCGTTAAAGGATTAATGCTATCATCGCAGTGATTGCTATTTATCGTGACTGCCATTTGGCAAACAACAGCGAGCCGTTGGTACCACCAAACCCAAAGCTGTTAGAAATCGCATGGGTTAAGTGGTCGACTTTACGGGCTGTATGCGCTACATAGTCAAGCTTGCACTCAGGGTCTTGATGATCCAAATTGATGGTCGGTGGCAATATTTGTTGTTGCAGCGCCTTAACGGTGAAAATCGCTTCGATACCACCTGCAGCGCCCAGTAGATGACCGGTCATCGATTTGGTGGAACTTACCACCATGTTCTCACCAAAGATACCCGCAATCGCACGGCTCTCTGCCACATCACCCGCTGGGGTACTGGTGCCATGGGTATTGATGTAGCCAACGTCACTGGGGGCAATGCCAGCATCACTCAAGGCGTGGCGCATCGCCATAGCCGCACCTTCACCATTTTCCGGTGGCGCTGTGATATGACTGGCATCATCACTCATGCCAAAGCCGACAAACTCTGCCAGAATCGTCGCACCGCGCGCTTTGGCGTGGGCAAGGCTTTCCATCACCAGCACGCCTGCACCATCACCCAGCACAAAACCATCACGGTCTTTGTCAAATGGACGACTGGCTTTGGTGGGTGCATCGTTGCGCGTTGATAACGCTTGCATTGCTGAGAAGCCACCGATACCCAGCTGGCTTGAGGCTTTTTCACAGCCGCCCGCCAAAATCACATCGGCATCGCCATACGCAATCAACCGTGCCGCTAAGCCAATCGCATGGGTGGCTGTAGTACAAGCGGTAGAAGTGGCAAGATTTAACCCTTTAATCCCATGACGAATCGCCACTTGTCCAGCTGCCATATTCACAATGGCTGAGGGCACAAAAAACGGTGAGATTTTACGCGGACCTTCGCTATTAAGTTTTACCGCTGTATCTTCAATGGTGGTGATACCGCCAATCCCTGAGCCGATAATCACCCCGATACGGTCGGGGTCAACCTGCTGTACAGGCGCAGCTTGTAACTCACTGATAAAGCCTGCTTGCTTCAAGGCTTGCGCTGCTGCGGCAACACCATATTGTACAAAGGTGTCATACCGACGCGCGTCTTTGGCGTTCATATACAAGCTGATATCAAAACCATCCACTGTGCCGGCGATTTGTGCACGGTAGTCAGTGGCGTCAAAATGGCTAATCGCTTTGATACCGCTTTCGCCATTGATGAGCCGTTGCCAAGTGCTCTCTACATCGAGTCCTAGCGGGGTAATGGCTCCCATGCCTGTGATAACAATACGCTCATGGTCAGGGCGTTCGTCGTAGCGGGGCTTTTTTGGGCTAATTTTTGTGGTCATTTCATGCTCGAATTTTTGAATAATATTTTTTGAATAACATTTTATGAAAGTTTAGCAAAAATAGTGTACGAGTGTAAACACAATAACTTTAACGTCTTTAGGTTGATTGTATATAGCTATAGCCCGTTGAACAATATTAGGGCTTACGCCAAGATGACCGAAACCCAGAATAAAGGTTATAAGATAAGCGCTATATATCAGTGCTATCAATGTCATTGTCTACGTAAAATACACACTGTTAAAAGCACACCTGCCCCAACACCACTTTTTTATTTGCCCCTGTGACACTGGGTAAGTTACTCGGTACGTTCAAAATCGTCTGCTGAGCCAGCCACGCAAACGCCACGGCTTCGACCCACAACGGCGACAGCCCAATTTTATCAGTAGTTTGTATGTTCCAAGTGGCTAAATTATCTTGTAAACGGCTCATTAAATAGGCATTTAACGCCCCACCACCACAGACAAACAACTCGCCTTGCGCACCATCAGTGACGGACACAATGGCATCGCTGACGGATTTAGCGGTAAGCGCCACCAACGTCGCTTGCACATCGGCAGGTGAGTACGCCAAATTGGGGAATTGCTGACCCAATTGTTCTAGCATAGCGTCAAGCCAAGCCAAATTAAACTCCTCTCGCCCAGTGCTTTTTGGGAACGGCTTGGCGAAAAATGGGTGGGTTAAAAGCAAATTTAATAACGGCTCAAGCACTTGCCCCGATTTCCCCCAATCGCCATTGTGATCATAAGTTTGTTGGGTATGACGCTGGCACCAACCATCAATGAGCAAATTTGCCACCCCTGTATCAAATCCAATCACCTCATCGCTGCCATCAAGTACCGTGATATTGGCGATACCGCCTAAATTTAAAATCACTTTTGGCATAACTTTATCGGCATGATAAGGCGGCGCAGCAAACATGGCTTGGTGAAACGCAGGCACGAGTGGCGCGCCTTGCCCACCCACTGCCATATCACGGCGGCGAAAATCGCTCACCACCGCAATAGCAGTGCGCTCAGCGAGTACATTCGGGTCAAGCAGTTGCAAGCTAAATGACCACTGTGGGCGATGACGCACGGTTTGCCCATGACAACCAATCGCGGTTACTTCATCAGGGGTCACCTGCGCTTTCTCGAGCAATTGATTGACCAAATTTGCGGCAAATTCAGCATAAAACACACTCGCCCAACCAAATACGTCAAGTTCGCTCTCGAACGCCAAATTGTCATCAGCGATGAGTTGTGCTACCCCGTTTGGTTGAGTGAGCGCTAACAACACGGCGCGTAAATCATCAGGAAACGGCTCGCTCACCGTCGCCAAAATTTCGACAGGCTCATCATTGTCTTCATCAATCTCATAAAACTGGCACAGCACCGCATCGAGTCCGTCAAGGCTGGTGCCACCCATCATGCCAATCACATACGGCGAGTCGGCAAGCGGGTTTTCTTTGGTCGTCATCATATCATCCATGATGTCGGTAAAATGGCTAAAAAATCCTTCATCAAAAGACAGGTTGGCAGGTAGTCCAGTCGGCAACGTTTGGCTCATAATTATTCTCGTTCGGGCTGTCAAAGTAGAGAGTGCCTTGATTATAGCATACTAAAAGCCTGCCTTATTTTATCTGCAAATTTGCTATAATGGCTAAACTTCACTTTTTTTTAGCCGTTTTAACCCGCGCTTTTTTCGAGGTAAGCATGACCGATTCTACTCATAGATTTTTAGCAGCAGAAGAACAACTCAAACTCATCCAACGTGGTACGCACGAAATTATTTCGCAAGACGATTTAATTAAAAAACTCAAAGAAAACCGCCCACTGCGAGTCAAAGCAGGGTTTGACCCGACCGCACCCGATTTGCACTTGGGTCATACGGTTTTAATCAATAAACTTAAGCATTTTCAGGATTTGGGACACCAGGTGTTGTTTTTGATTGGGGATTACACCGCTCGCATTGGCGACCCAACGGGTAAAAATGCCACTCGTCCGCCGTTGTCTGAAGAAAAAATCCTGGAGAATGCCCAAACTTATAAAGAGCAAGTATTTAAAATCCTTGACCCCGCCAAAACCCAAGTGATGTTTAACTCCGACTGGTTTAGCAAAATGTCGGCAGGCGACATGATTGGTTTGGCAAGCCAGCAAACCGTGTCTCGTATGCTCGAGCGCGATGACTTCTCAAAACGCTATCACAGCCAAACGCCGATTTCGATTCACGAATTTTTGTACCCACTGGTGCAAGGTTATGACTCAGTCGCCATGCAGGCCGATGTTGAGCTAGGTGGTACTGACCAAACCTTTAACCTACTCATGGGTCGCACCTTGCAATCTCGCTATGGTCAAGTGCCACAAGTCTGTATCACCGTGCCGATTTTGGAAGGCTTAGACGGCGTACAAAAAATGAGCAAATCGCTTGGCAATTACATCGGCATTTATGACAGCGCAGGCTCCATGTACCAAAAAATCTTGTCCATGCCAGACACTTTGATTGCGCGTTATTTTGAGCTACTTAGCTTCAAACCCATGGATGAAGTCGAAGCCTTGCTAAAAGACATCGAAAACGGGCGCAATCCGCAAGAAGTCAAACGTATTTTGGCACTAGAGCTGATTGAGCGTTTCCATGACAAAGAAGCCGCCGAAAACGCGCACAAATCAGCAGGCAATCGCTTGGTAGAAGGTGAGTTGCCAGTGGATTTGCCAGAAGTGACGATTAGCCTTGATGGGCAAGCGCAGTTATTTATCACCCAAGTGTTAAACCAAGCCAATTTGGTAAAAAACTCAGCGCAAGCGAAAGACTTTTTGAAAAACCAATCGGTGAAAGTGGATGGGCAGGTGGTGGATGCAGGATTTGCCCTCACTGCAGGACAAACGGTGGTCATTCAAGCAGGCAAAAAAGCGTATGCCAAAGTGACGATTTCCTAAAGTATATTGCTTAACCAATGGTTTTATTTTAAAATGTAGTGACAATATCACTACATTTTTGCTTTTTATAGAGGTCAGTAGCTATGACACAATCAACTATGTATCAATTTCGACTTGATGCCAATGAAAAGCGCCAAGCCTTTGAAGTGTTTGACGAACTGGGTATTAAGCCTGCGCAAGCGATTCGTCTATTTTTACGTCAAGTTACGGCAACAAAGTCTATTCCGTTTGACGTCGCAATTCCTAACGCCACCACGCAACGTGCGATGCAAGACGTTGAAGCCATGATTGCAGACAAGCAAGCCCGATTTAGCAGTAACAAGGAATTGTTTGATGCCCTCGAAAAAGCCGATTAATTCAAAACGCACGAATTTACCAAGAGCCTCAGATTTTACCAAAGATTTTTTGAATGATTGGCAAAGGCTAGTGAAAACAGGGCGTTATGACATGGTCAGGCTCAAAGAAGTCATGCTGTTATTAATTGCCAATAATGAGCCGTTAGGGGCAGAGTGGAAAGACCATGAACTAAAAGGAAATTGGGCAGGATTTCGAGAGTTACATGTGGGTGGCGATTTTTTATTAATCTACAAAATTCAAACCATCACAAAATTTGAAACAGTTTATTTTACTCGTGCAGGAACACATAACGAATTATTTGAATAAAAAGGGATTTAAAAATGAAAGCCATCTTCCTCGACCGAGCCACCTTTTCCGCTGATTTAGCATTAGCACCCCCACACGAACTGAGCGACTATCAAGTGTATGCGCAAACGCCCAATGACCCCAAAATCATCATTGAGCGTTGCCAAGACGCGGATATTGTCATCACCAATAAAGTTGAGCTTACCGCCGAAATTATCGCGCAGCTCCCAAAGCTCAAACTCATCCAACTGACCGCCACAGGGATGAACAACGTCGATAAAGACGCTTGTGACAAGCACGGCATTACTGTTAAAAACGTCGCAGGCTATGCGGTCAAAAGCGTCCCCGAGCATACCTTTATGCTGATACTCTCAGCCATGCGAGCGGCTCGCCACTATCATCATGAAGTGGTCAAGGGTGACTGGCAAAAAGATGGTCGCTTTTGTCTGCTCGATACACCACTCATTGACCTTGAAAGCAAAACGCTGGGCATTATTGGCTATGGCACGATTGGCAAACGGGTTGGGGAAATTGCCAAAGTCTTTGGTATGACAGTATTGATAGCCGAACACCAAAACAAACCGCCAAGAAATAGCGACTATAGCGCGTTTGATGATGTCCTTGCTCAGTCCGATGTCATTACCCTGCATTGTCCATTGACCGAGCAAACGCAGCATTTAGTGAATGCCGATAGCATTGCCAAGATGACAAAAAAACCGTTGATTATCAATGTCGCGCGCGGTGGCGTGGTCGATAGTCAGGCAGTGGCTGATGCCGTTACACAAGGTAAATTATTGGGCTATGGGGCAGATGTGTTTGAATATGAACCGATTAAAGACAACGACCCATTACTCACACTTAAAGACCACCCAAGAGTGATTTTTACCCCCCATAATGCGTGGGGAAGCGTCAATGCCCAGCTTAACCTATGGGACATACTGTGTCAGCAAGTGCAAGAGTTTATCCAACTATCGCATAAGGGAAAATAACGAAAATAACGGAAAATAAATATGACAAGTAAACTGCAATTTCAGGACCTAATTATCGGCACAGGTAAAACTGCCGAGCGTGGGGCACTGATTACCGCGCATTACACGGGCTATCTGCCAGATGGCACGGTATTTGACTCATCGCATCACCGCGGGCAACCCTTTGAAGCTGTGATTGGCACAGGGCGGGTGATTAAAGGTTGGGACGTGGGCGTTTTGGGTGGCGAATACGCCCAAAAAATCGGCTATCAAGCCCAAGTTGAAAACCCTGCCAATCTCATAGCCATGCAAGTTGGTGGCAAGCGCAAACTCATTGTGCCAAGTCACTTGGCGTATGGTGAGCGCCAAATCGGAAAAATCCCGCCAAATTCAGACTTAACCTTTGAAATTGAATTATTGGATGTCAAAACTCGTGATTGAGATTACATTGGGTATTTATCAGCACTACAAAGGCAATCTGTATCAAGTGCTGCACATCGCCAAACATAGCGAAACTGAAGAGGAGTTGGTCGTCTACCGTGCGCTCTACCAAGCGTATGGGGTTTGGGTGCGACCGCTTGCGATGTTTGCCGAAACGGTGGAAGTCAATGGCGAAGCTGTGCCAAGATTTAAGCTGATAAAACCGCTAGACAGTTAAGTTTGGCGGTAGTTGATAGGGGGCAGTGATATAAAAATGACTGACAACAAAAAACCCCAAACTAATAAGCTTGGGGTTAATCGATTTATACCTAAGACAAATGATGGTGGCGTGGGGCAGGATCGAACTGCCGACACACGGATTTTCAATCCGTTGCTCTACCGACTGAGCTACCGCGCCATGTTTGTCAGCATCAGTATTTGAGCGGCTATTAAACTAAAAATCGCCAAAGGTGTCAAGCACTATTTCAAACTTTTTGCAAAAAGTTGCTAGTAACTGGCAAAATCCCAAGTTATATCAAGTTATATCAACTCGTACATGGCTAAAATACGATGAATTGCGCCGCAGCCCGGTACAAACTTGGTATTGCCTTTTTTGCGCTCAATATCGGTAACTTGTTTGACAAATTTGGGGGCAAGACCGCGCCCGCGATTGGCAGGATGTAGTACGATGTACTGTAGCAAGCGGCTAGACTCGATGCCTTCATTAAAGCAGCCAATCGCGGCAATCGGTTTTTCATTAAACATCCCCAAGTACAGGATATCACCCTTGGCAAAGGCCTTTTCAAAAAACGCCACAGCATCTCGACCTGTAGCAAACTCAGGCGAGCTGTCGTACAATTTTTCCACCCGCAATTTGAGTTCAGGATCGTCAATGCTGTTGTTTTCAAAGTTATTGATGGCAACGGATTCTAATGGCATAAAGCCCTCCTTGTTAATTAGCTCACGTTTTAATTAGCGCATGTTGATTTAGTATAAAATAGTAACTAGGATACCAACAAACTTGTAATTGTTATCCAGTATTTTTTGCTAAAAATAAAAGCTTGCAAGGCCTTGGCAAGCCGTGATGGCTTTTTTGGCTTAACCAAATCTTGGATAGACTCTGTGAAATGATGATGTGTTTTTCAAAACAACCTGCTCGATGCCGTCCACTAACGGCGGGCGAAAAAGTCATCGCGGGTAGCGTATTTGGTGATACGTTACAGCTTGATAGTATACGCCTAAAAACTGCATGGTGGGTGCTCAAAGGCTATGCGGTCAGTCCCAATGGTCATGTGTATTTTCATCCAGCAGATTTTTGTGATGATTTTAGTCAGCAAACTGTCTATCTGCGCGCGTGGCTGGTGCATGAATTGACCCATGTTTGGCAAATCCAACAAGGCATTAAGGTGTTTCGCCGCGCCCTGCTCAATCGGCGCTATAGCTACGAGCTGCAAGCCAATAAGCCATTTGGTCGTTATGGTATAGAGCAGCAAGCGCGTATGGTGGAAGATTATTATCGAAAACGTGAGCTCAAACAGGATTATGAGCCATTACTCGCCTTTATTCCGTTTGCCAGTTTACAGTCTGCCACCGCTTAGCGTTATCAACTCTCTGTGTCGCTGTCACCACCCAATGTTTGTAGCGATTGCGGTGGTTTTTTTAGCATAATGGCGGGATAGATGGGTGTCTTAAGTTTCAGTTAAGTTAAATCTGTATAATAGCCTCATCCTAAATTTGGTTATTATATAATGGCTATTTTTTGGTGCATTTAGATAAGGTAAGTAATCGTATGTCAGTGAATAACTCTCGATGGGTAGCATGGCGTCAGCAAGGTATTAATACTAAAAGTGTCAATGCTCAAGGTGTTAATACTCAAGGTATCAATGCTTATGTGATGATGGGTATTGTCGCGCTATTTTTGACCCTGACCGCCAATATTACTTTCTTTGATAAAGCCACTGAAGTCTATCCGTTTGCCCAGCATATTGGGTTTATAGGCTCATTGCCATTGGTGCTATTCGGTGTCATGCTACTGGTTATTGTGCTGCTTAGCTATCGTTATACCCTTAAAGCGGTATTGATTTTTTTGCTATTGACCGCGGCAGTCACGGCGTATTTTACTGATACTTATGGCACTGTCTATGATGTCAATATGCTACAAAACGCGCTACAAACCGATAAAGCAGAAAGCGCTGATTTGTTTAACGTCAATTTTATCTTACGCATTTTATTGCTTGGGGTATTGCCTAGTGTGTGGGTGGCGTGGCAAAAGGTTACATTTCCCCCCATCAAGCGCAGTCTATTGCAGCGTGGCTTGACGTATTTGGTCAGCCTCGGCTTGGTGGTGTTACCGATTTTGGCGATGAGTAAAAATTACGCCAGTTTTTTCCGTGAACATAAACAGCTTCGTAGCTATACCAATCCTGCAACCCCTGTATATGCACTGGGTAAACTTGCCAGTATACAGCTGAAACAAGCACAAGCTCCCAAAACCCAAATCATGCATGCCACCGATGCGGTGCAGGTGAAGAACCCCACCACCCGTAAGCCAAAACTGGTGGTATTGGTGGTCGGGGAAACCGCGCGCGGTGACCATGTGCAGCTAAATGGCTATAACCGAACCACCTTCCCGCAGATGGCAGCGATGGCTGGGGTAACTAATTTTAATCAAGTCATCGCCTGCGGTACCTCAACCGCTTATTCGGTGCCTTGTATGTTTAGTTATGTCGGTATGAAAGACTACGATGTGGATACCGCCAACTACCAAGAAAACGTACTTGATACTTTAAATCGTCTAAAGGTCAATATCTTGTGGCGTGATAACAACTCAAGCTCAAAAGGCGTCACTAATCGTTTGCCAGCGGAGAATTTTGTCGATTATAAAACCGCGCGCAACAATACAATGTGTAATACCAACCCCTATGGCGAGTGCCGCGATGTGGGTATGCTAGTAGGCTTAGATGACTACGTCAAACAACAAGCTAACCAAGATACCCTTAACCAGGACACCCTAATTGTGCTGCACCAAATGGGTAATCACGGACCTGCGTATTTTAAACGATATGATAAGCAATTTGAAAAATTCACCCCAGTCTGCCAAACCAATGAACTTGCCAAATGCGACCCACAAAGCGTGATTAATGCCTTTGACAATGCGCTACTTGCCACCGATGACTTTTTGGCAAAAACGGTGAACTGGTTAGACAAATACGACAGCACCCACCAAGTGGCAATGCTGTATGTCAGTGACCACGGTGAAAGTCTGGGCGAAAACGGCATCTATTTACATGGCATGCCTTATAAAATCGCGCCTAAAGCGCAAAAACACGTCGCATCGATGTTTTGGGCAGGTAAGCACTCAGGCATTCAAGCAGTGCCATCTAATACTGAGCTCACCCATGATGCCATTACCCCAACTTTGTTAAAACTGTTTGATGTGCGTGCGCAAACCGTACAAGGCAAACCCTTGTTTATCAAGTAAAGTTATCCAGTAAAGCTATTTGGTTAATTAGAGCCATTTAAGTAATGTTAGACATAACAAGTGCGTCCAACCCCAGCGACAGTGAGGGCAAGATAGATGGTTCAAAATAGATGAGTATACAGACCGCTAAACTAAAAAATTTTGCCAGTAGGCAGACCGTGCTCGGACTGGTACTGGCTATCATCTTTACGCTAACGCTGGAGCACAGTGCCATCGATGTAGCCATCAGCCAGTATTTTTATTCCCCCACAGATGGCTGGCTGCTTGACAAACAGTCACTACTCCCTAACTTAATTTTTTATACCATTCCCAAAAGACTATTGATTGCGTTTGAAATCTATATGGCCATCGCATGGCTACAACGCTACTTATTACAACACCGCGCATCGAGTCATTGGCTTGCCAAGCAACAGACATGGTTTAAGCCTTTTAAGCGACTATCACTAACTGAAATGGGCTATCTATTCATCGTGATGGTGTTGGTACCTTTGATTATCGCATCGCTTAAAGGCGTAACGCATGTGGTGTGTCCCAATCACTTGCAAATTTTTGGCGGTGAGTATCCTTATCTCACGATACTAGAAAACATCCAAGCCGGAACCCGCTCAAAATGTTTCCCTGCGGCGCACGCCAGTGCTGGGTTTGCCCTGTATGCTTGGGCATTTATCCCAAGTCTTTGGCACAAGCGCTGGCAAATCGCAGCGATGGTGACAGTGATAGCTTGGCTAATGGGTGGGTATAAAATGTTGATAGGTGACCATTTTTTCAGTCATACCCTGGTATCTATGAGCTTGGCATGGGGGATTTGCGCGGCAGTGGCATGGGCTTGGTGTCGGTTTTACGCCAAAGGTGTGTCCGCAAAAAATTTAAAGCGCTAACAGTTGATGGTATAAAAAAGCGCTGAGGAAAACCCCACGCTTTTTTTGGGTTTCATGGTTTCATAGTTTCATGGCTAGCTTAATCGATTGATGGTCATTACCACTTTATAGCCACCCGGATGACTGGCAGTTAAGCGAGAAGGCAATTTATCGTTACTGTTGCTATAGCTAAAGGTGGCTGTCCAATCGCCATTTTGGGCGCTCACTAGGCGATTAATGCTGTCTTTTTTACCATTGGCATCACTGGGTGCTGGCTGCCCTTGAATCCAGTAAGGCAGCTGTGAGATGGGCGCTTGCCAACCGGTTGCACGTAATAGCAATTCTTCAGGGGTAGCGGCATTGATGGTGCCTTTTTCGTTGGTTAACGTCGCAGATTGACCATTGTAGCTGATTTTGGTTTGACCTGCATTCATCGCACCGGCAATCTCAATGGCAAAGTTTTGACCTTGCTGTGTCCAAATATAAAACGCGCTACCTGCCTGCTGCGGCGTGGTCATGCCAATTTTACCATTGATGGTAAATTGCGCGCTTGGTCGCGTACTTGGAGCCCCTTGCTCAGTAGATGTGGTCGATGGCGCTGTGGCAGTTTGGGTATTGACCACAGGGGTTGTCATCACTGTTGCGACAGGTTTGGCTGTGATTGGCTTAGTTGTTGCCTGTACTGACTGACAGCCTGTTAGCAGCATGCTACTGATGCCCAAACAGGCAATACTTAACCCCGTGATTTTGCTTTTGACAGCTGGTAATAAATGCATAATATCCTCAAATGTTAATCAAATTTGTTAATCAAGTTTTCATCAAGTGTTAACTGGTTTTGCTCAAGTATGATGGTTTAAAAAACCGATGGGTAAACTATAAATAGCCATTGTTAAGCCTGTTTTGCTTAACTGCTCAAATTGGTGAAAAAGCAGTTATTATTTATCTGTTGTTTATCTGCCATTTACCTGTCATCTATCTGCTTTACAACCTTTATTGCTCGCTAGTCGTCATGCTTAGAGTCATGCTCAGAGACGATTTTAAGCAGCGCTATTGCAGATTTTTGGGTTGATAACCGAGTTCATGGACCAAGATTTGGTTGATGCGAGCCGCTTCTTTTTGGTTGCCCAAATTTAAGTAGGCTTGTTGCAGCAGCAGGCCGCTAATCACATCGGGTACGATATCAAAATTATCCGATAACAGACTAATGACGGTGGCGTTATTAGCCTGATGCAGCGCTTGTTGCGACAATATTTGCCGCGCCTTTAAACCGACTTCTTTATCATTGATTAATGCCGTCAATAGGGCGGTCACTTCTTCATTATTTTGTTTTAAATTGACCAAGGTTTGCGCATATTCGAGTTGATAATCCACGTTTGCCGGTGCAAGGCGAATCAACTCTTTTAACAATCGCAGTTTACTGGCGTCATCATCATCGGGCAGTAACAACACTTTGGCAAATAAGATATCGGTATTATTGGGTAAATTGGTTTGTGCGCTATTAAGCAAGGCTAACGCTTGCGCGGTTTGGTCGTTTTTTTGCAAAATATTGGCTTGCATGATGTAGCTTTGCGGCGCAAAACTGTCAAATTGCTCCCGTAATTTGATGCTACTGGCAATCGCTTCATCAAAACGACTTTGCGAGATTAATAAATCAATCTGCTGCTGTCTGGCTTTGAGCACCAAGTCGGGTTGCATCACTTTGCCATAGTAGCTAATCGCATCATTGAGTAGGTTCTGGCGTTCGGCACTGACAGCCAAATAATAATTGGCTTGGTCCTTAAAGTTGGGGCTGGCAATCAACGCTTTGAGCAAGCGATCTGCTGCGGCGTATTTTTTTAAATCAATACCCACCAAAGCGGCCAGTAGTTTGATTTCTTCATCTGCCAAAAACTGCTGATTAGTACGGGCATTGAGCTGTTGCCAGACCTGCGCGCTTTTGCCTTGCTTTAGCATATAGCGAATTTGATAGACAAATAGCGCTTTATTGTCAGGCACGGTTTTACGCGCCTGCGCAATAAACACAATCACTTGATTACTGGGCGATAACGCTTGCAGAATATCTGCTTTTAACGTCAAAAAAGCCGGGCTTTTTGGGTTGGTTTTAAGCGCCCGATTAATCGCCACTAACGCGGCTTTGGGCTGTTGAAACTGTAGCAACAGACCTGCTTTCATGACCAGTAGTGAAGGGTTGTTTTTGATGTCTAATCGATTGAGCGTAGCAAGCAGTTCAGCTTGGTCACGGGTTTCGGTGGGATAAATCCCAATCAAAATCTGACTTAAATCAGCGTCAGGATCGTACTGTAAAATTTGATTGAGCTTTTCACCGGCTAATTCATACTCGTGCGCTTTGAGTGCCAAATGGGTCACATAAAAAATCGCCGGCACATGGTCAGGGTTTTGCTGCTGCCAAGCGTTGGCAAAAGCGAGCGACAACTGTGGCGGTTCATTTTGTAAAGATAAACCCAGTGCGCGTTCAAAGACGGGGGCAGCATCCGCTAAAAAAGACTGCTGCTTATAGGTCGCTAACGCCTGATCGATACGACCGCGATCTGCGGCAAACTCTGCCATCAAAATCGCATACAGGCTGGGCTGGGTGCTGACCACAGCACTCGGCTGGCTAAGAGACTGATTAACAGACTGACTAGCGGATGCAAAATTTGCCCCCGCACTAAAAACCGCTGGGCTAAACAATAAACTTGCCAACGTGAGCGTAGTCGCGACTACATTTTTGCCTAAAGCAGTAAAAGGTTTAAATGCACCAAGCGGTTTTAGGTTAGATTTCAGATTAGGCTTTAGTTTGACAAAGAGTTGATACGGTGTTGATAAATGCATCGGTAAATAAATCGATAAACAATAAGGCTTGACATATTTCGACGCAAAAAAGCGTGGATTGATGGTACAACCACGCATAGCACAACAAGCCGATGAAATAACCGCTGGAAACAACTTTCGCATTTAGCTCGCTTGGACAGTAACGTACCTAAAAATCACAGTCAGTATTACAATCAGTGACAAGTAAGATGTAACAAAATGTTCATGATAAAATTGAATTATACGGCTACGACGGGTTCAACTATGTAGAATTATGGTTAAATCGTATGGGTAAATAGCAACCAAACGAGCAGATGTGGCAGAGTTAAGTAAAAAAATACCATAATAGCTCGACTGACTGTTCAAAATTCTAGGCATGCTAGACATGTTAATGCGTTAAATTGTAATGCTTTAAAGCGTGGCTAAAGAATTTCCCTGAATCAAAAAAGCAGGATGTTTTTCATTTGTTATTAGCAATGGTATAATAATCCACTTTTCTACTTTACTTTTATTAAGTGGTTATTATTAAGTTGCTGTAGGTTTGTTGATATTGCCACTTTTCCCCCTGTGTTATCAAGCATGACAAATGTCGATAGGCTGATATGGGCTGGATGTCGCTTAGCTAGCACACTTAGCTAGCAAACTTGGGTTCACAAAAATCGGCTTTGATAAACGCGGTCATTTTTAAGGTCATTACGTTATATGCAGCTTCTGGTTATTGGGTTAAATCATAAAACAGCGCCAGTTGCCATGCGTGAGCAATTGGCGTTTGCTGCTGAAGATTTGCCGATTGCCTTAGATTCGCTCAAAGCGATCACCCAAGGCGCGGTGATTTTATCGACCTGCAACCGCACTGAAATCTATGCCCTAGCCCCTGAAGGACAGGCCCTTACTAGCACGATGTCACAAGTGATTGAATGGCTAGCGGCTTTTAAAAACACGCCCCTGCAAAAAATCGCGCCACACCTGTATCAATATCAAAATAACCATG
The DNA here is from genome assembly GCF_032014955.1 of Moraxella sp. CTOTU47724. Taxonomy (NCBI): domain Bacteria; kingdom Pseudomonadati; phylum Pseudomonadota; class Gammaproteobacteria; order Moraxellales; family Moraxellaceae; genus Moraxella; species Moraxella sp. CTOTU47724. The sequence goes on along the minus strand of NZ_DALZSV010000034.1, from coordinate 9,040 downwards.
CACTGCTACATTGGGTGCGGGTAGCGTCTGGGCTAGACTCGATGATTTTGGGTGAGCCGCAGATTTTGGGACAAATCAAACAGGCGGTGCGCCAATCCCGTGCCAAAGAAGGTATATCGAGTAAGCTTAGCTGGGTGATTCAGCAGGTATTTGCTGCCGCCAAACAAGTGCGTAACGAAACGCGGGTAGGCTCACAAGCGGTGTCGTTAGGCTTTGCCGCCGCCAAATTGGTGACCCAAATTTTTCAAAAACCTAGCAACAACACTTTGCTTGTTGTCGCGGCAGGTGAGATGAATCGGTTGGTTGCGACCAATATCGCAGGTTTAGGTGTCGGCAAAGTCATCATCTGTAATCGTAGTCCTGAGCGTGCCGCGCTGCTTGCCTCTGAGCTTGAAACGATTGTGCCGCACATTGAGATTACCCCGCTTGATCAATTAGCCAATGTGTTACCGCAAGCGGATATTGTGACTAGCTGTAGCGGTAGCTTATATACCTTGATTGATAAAACCATGGTAAAACAGGCGTTAAAACAGCGCCGTCATCAGCCCATGTTAATGATTGATTTGGCCGTGCCTCGCGATATTGACCCTACCGTCAGTGAGCTAGATGACGTGTATTTATACTCAATCGATGATTTACAACATGTGATTGCAGGCAACCTTGAACAGCGTCGCCAAGCGGCCGTAGAAGCAGAATTATTGGTGAGCCAAATCGTGGTGGCGATTGAGCGCAAATACTTGGTGCGCCAAGTGGGTCAGGATATTCAGCAGTACCGTGAGCAAGCCAAACACCATGCGGATATGATTTTAAGCCAATCCTTACAGCAGCTTGCCGATGGTCATGCAGCCGAAGCCGTGTTAACCGAACTGACCCGTAAACTCACCCAAACGTTAACCCATGCACCCTCTAAACTATTGCGAGAAACGGCCAGCGAACAGCCCGTAGAAACCGTCAATTTTGTCGCACAACATCTGACCCATGCCTTTCGCAAAGACAAATGCCCCTATCTCACCCATAACAACACCCTGCTTGATGACGAGCCAGCGTCACCGTCTTTTGACAATCAATAATTAACAAGCAATAATTTTCCTATTGCTGAGCTTTTAAGCCCAAGTTTTTAAGCGCAAGTTTTCGCTACAAGCGGCGGCTAGCTTTTTTGCATCAAATTTGTAATACTTAAAATTGCTCTGCTAACTCTGATAACAATGGCGTCGATTAGGATTTGCTATGTTTACTTGCCCACCGATACTACCGTATTTTACCCCACTGCCTGTGCTTAGCCTGCAAGGCGAAGCCAATCTTGGCATACCCGCTTGGTTAGCAGTAGTGGAAGCGGACTTGGATAAGGCGTTGGTATCTGGCACACCGATTCGCCAAGTCGTCATGGGGCGCTGCTGTGCGATTGATAGTATGATGGCAGCCTTATTTGAGTTGTATGAACTCGATCAAACCGATTTGACGCTGTTTGCCACAGGAGGGTATGGGCGTGGGGAGTTGCACCCGTTTTCGGATGTGGATTTATTGCTGTTAAGTCCAAACCCGATTGATGAAGCATTAAATCAAAAAATTTCGCCGTTCGTCGCTAAGCTCTGGGATATTGGGATTGATCCTGCTTTGGTGGTGCGCTCCGTTGAAGAATGCGATGAGGCTTGTCACGATGATATCACGGTAGCAACAAGTCTGTTAGAAGCACGAATTTTGGTAGGCAATGTTGCCCAAGCTGGGTTGCCGATGCAGCTACTCAATAAAAACTGGTCACAAACCAAGTTTTATGAGGCCAAAATGGCAGAAGCCAAAGAGCGCTATGTTAAACATAATTCGACGGAGTATAACCTAGAGCCTGACCTTAAAAACGCGCCTGGGGGCTTGCGAGATATTCATACTGTCGGCTGGATTAGTAAGCGCTATTTTCGCGTGACAAACTTGTTTGGACTGGTGCAGCAAGAATTTATTACCGAAAAAGAATTTGATGAGCTGCAAGAAGCAGAAGATTTTTTGTGGTTGATTCGCCATCATCTGCACAAAATTGCCAAACGCAATGAAAACCGTGTTTTATTTGACTATCAGCGCCTGATTGCTGAGCGCATCGGTTACCGTGACAATTCGCATCCCAATGCCGCAGTTGAGCAGTTTATGCGCGATTATTACCGCTATGCCATGTCAAACTCAACATTGTCTGAAATGCTCACCCAGCACTACTATGAAACGTTGATTGAGGCGCGTCTACCTGATGAACAGCGCCCGGTGAGAAAGGTGATTAATGAGCGCTTCAAACTGGTCGGTGATCGCATTGCGGTGACGCATACGCGGGTGTTTGCCCAACATCCGACCGCGATTTTAGAAATGTTTTTGTTGATGGGTCAGCAAAATATTCGCCATATTCGTACCCGCACGCTAAGGATTTTGAAAATCGCTGCACGCGGCATTGATGAGCATTTTCGCAATGATCCCGTCAATAAAGCTATGTTTATGGACAATCTCAAAGAGCAAAATCTGCTATTTTGGCGACTGCGAGTCATGAAACGTTATGGCGTGCTAGGTAGCTATTTGCCCGCTTTTGGGCAAATTACTGGGTTGATGCAATATGACTTATTCCACCGTTATACGGTGGATGCCCATATTTTGATGTTGATACGTATGTTGCACCGCTTTACCGATGACAATTATGTTGATACCTATCCGCTTGTCAGTGGTATCTACCGCCGTATTGACCGTAAAGAGATGCTGGTGTTGGCCGCGATTTTTCATGATATTGCCAAAGGTCGGGGCGGTGACCACAGTGAACTTGGTGAGCAAGATGCCATCAAGTTTTGCTTGTCCCATGGCTTGAGCCAAGCCGATGCCGAGCTTGTCGGCTGGTTGGTGTCTCAGCATTTATTGATGTCGATGACCGCGCAGAAAAAAGACATCTCTGACCCCGAAGTTGTCGCAGAATTTGCCGATAAAGTCGGAAATGTGACTTATTTGAATTATTTGTATGTGCTCACCGTTGCCGATATGAATGCCACCAACCCACAGCTTTGGAACAGTTGGCGCGCAACCTTGATGCGTCAACTATATACCCAAACCCGCCGTATCCTGCGGGCTGATATCGATGCGCCGATGAACCGCCAAGACATGATTGCCAGTAACAAGCAAAGTGCCCGTGATTTGCTAGCGGTTGATAATGGCTTGGCTGACATTGAAAGCCTGTGGGACGGGCTAGGGGAAGAGTATTTTTTGCGTGAAGTCCCAAGCGATATTGTTTGGCATTCCAAAGCCATCATGGCGCATGATGAGGTACAAAAACAACGCACAGAGAGCGAGCAACCCGAGCCGCTGATTATTTTGCGTGAACATCGTGAGTTGGCACTCGATGCTGTGCAAGTGTTTATCTATACCCATGACCAATCCAATTTATTTGCGGTGACCATGACCGTGTTTGACCAAATGGATTTGGACGTACTCGATGCGCGCGTCATCACCGCCTCGCGAGATTTTGCCCTAGATTCTTACGTACTGCTTGACCGACATGGCACACTGCTCACTGATACCGAGCGCCAAACTGAGCTCGTTGAGCGTCTAAAACAAGCCTTTATTAGCCCAACGCTGCCTGAGGTGGCGCAGCGACGCATGCCCAGACAGCTCAAGCATTTTCATGTGCCCACCAAAGTGTCTTTTAGTTTTAACCCGCAATCCAATCAGCATATGATGATTTTGGAAACCCTTGACCAGCCAGCCTTGCTTGCGCGTGTGGGGCAGGTGTTTTTGGCGCATGATATTGAAGTGCATTTTGCCCGCATTACCACATTGGGTGAGCGCGCCGAAGATATGTTCTTTATCACTGACCATGAAGACAAACCGCTATCGGATGAGCGACTAGAAAAACTCAAACAGGCATTGGTAGAAACGCTGAATGTCAGTTAACTTGTCAGTGGAAAAATTCGGTGGCAAGCAAGCCCAATCGTAAGCCTAAGTGCAAGCCCAATTACAAGTAAGCTACTGGGTTTGATTACTTTTGGTTGCGCGCCAAATACACCATTAGGCAAACCATGGCAATGAGCGCGATACCTGCCCCTACATAACCCACCATCGCCAGTCCTAGGCTGGCAATCACCAATCCACCGACGAACGCGCCGCCGCCGATACCGATGTTATAAATCCCTGAAAAAATTGACATCGCTACATCAGTGGCATTCGGCGCAAGCTGCAATACGCGTAGCTGCAAAGCAAGGCTAATCGCCGTAATTGCCAAGCCCCATAGCATCGCTAAGGCAAGCCATAAGATTGGCACATGGGGCAGCCAAGCGGATGCCAACAACGAAAACAGCAGCGTTGCCATCGCGCTAATCAAAAACGCCCGTGGAAAACGGTCATAAAAGTGCCCAAATAGCCAGCTCGCTAGCAACCCTGCCACCCCAAAACTCAGCAAAATCACCGTGGCAAATTGCTGACTAAACTGACTAATCGTCAGCATATAAGGCTCAATATAACTATATGCCGTAAAGTGTGCCGTCACACATAGCACAGTGAGTGTATAGACAGTGAGCAAGGGGATATTATTAAAAATACTGGGTAAACTTGCCGCTGAGCCGACATCTTTGCTCGGCAGTTTTGGTAAAATCCACCACACCATAATCATTGCCAACAGCGCAGCCGCGCCAATCGTACCAAACGTCATCCGCCACCCAAGCCACTGCCCAACCATCCGACCTAACGGCAGCCCAAGCACCGTCGCCAGCGCGCTACCCATCGACAGTAGCCCCAAGGCCTTGGTTTGACGATCTTTGGGCGCCACACGCACCACAAGGCTTGCGGTAATTGACCAAAACACCGCATGCGCTAGCGCAATCAATGCCCGTCCAACCAACAGCATGGCAAAACTTTGCGCCATCACCGACACCGCATGCCCCCCGATAAAGATAACAAATAATGCTATCAATAGCTTACGCCGTTCGATACGGGCAGTGACAAGCATGGCAGGGAGCGACAGAATAGCCACAATCCAAGCATAAATGGTTATCATATGCCCCACCGTTTCTACCGGCATAGCAAAGCTATGACCAATGTCAGACAGCAGCGCAATTGGCACAAATTCGGTGGTATTAAAAATAAATGCCGAAATCGCCATGACAATCACACGCCATTGGCGAATTTGGTTGGGATAGTTGGGATTGGACTGGGTGTGTTGACGTAACTGGTGAAAATGGCTCATTGCGGACAGGATGGCTAAGGCTGATGGCATACCTTAGCGGCTCACTCTATAAAATAAAAGCAATTTTACGTTATTTTATGATGAAAATAACTTTGACAGTAAAAAATCGACTCATAGGATAGCGCGATAACCCAATGCATAGCGGATAAATCACTCATACAGTCATCCGCACACCCATCAACCCCAATTTACCAAAAAAGTAATACCCACTAGCCAAGCCACATAGGGATGAGGGGTTAGAAAACTGGCAGTCAATCTAACTATTTACCTTTGGACAAAATCGCCACTTGACGGATATAAGTGTGTAAATCAGCCACACTCTCTTCCATCAGTTCATCATCTTGGGTGTATTCGGCGTAGGCAATCCAAATCAGTAGCTGCTTGATGGTGTTGAATTCACTGTCAAAAAAGGTTTTGGTAAATTGTTTTAAGGTATTGTCATCTTGCAAATTTAGGCGCGTTTGCCAACTTTCAATTTTGGCTTGTTGCTCAGGGCTAAAGGTATGGCGAAATAAAAATTCGACAATCGCATGCGGTTCTTCTTCAGCCAGTAATTTGCCCAAACGCTTGATGTGGCGTTTACGTGCTTCATGGCTGGTGATATCGGCAAGCTGCAGCAAGTCATCCAAAAAAAACTCACTGGCAGGGAGTGCCTTCATTTGTTTTTTTGACAAATTGGCAAGCGGCTCAGCCAGTCGCTGTAGGCGCTCATGGGCTTTTTTTAGTTCGGTACGGCTAACCGCCATATCCATTTCAGCAAAATTAATCATTTATCAATCTCAAAGTTATCAATCATCAGTACAAAGTTGATTCAGAACGCACTACCAGCGATTTTTTTCACGGTGCTTGATACGTACTACCATCTCTTTGGGTAGCGACTGGGTCAGTGATTCGCCCAATTTCTCTGCGATATACACAGAGCGGTGTTTGCCCCCAGTACAGCCGATAGCGATGGTCACGGTATGGCGATTGTTGTGCAAAAAAGGCGGCAGCCATTTTTTAAAAAAAGCGATAATATCATTCGCCATGTCATCTACTTCGCTATAGTCATCAAAAAATGCTTTGACGCCATCGTCTAACCCTGTCTGGTTGCGCAGTTCAATCTTCCAATGGGGGTTTGGCAGGGTACGCACATCAAAAATAAAATCAGCATCAATCGGTGCCCCATATTTAAACCCAAAGGATAAAATATTGACGGTTACCGCATTATCCACACCCAAGTGATCGCGGATGACTTCTTTGAGTTGGTGGATATTAAGAAGGCTTGTGTCAATTTTGATATCAGCGCGAATAGCAATGGGCTCTAAGATATCGATTTCTTTTTTGATGGCATTGGGTAGATTGCCCGATACCGCCATTAACGGATGGACACGGCGCGTGGCGTCAAACCGTGCCACCAGGACGCTTTCTTGGGCAGTCACATACAGTATTTTAATCGCCGGTTTGCTATAAGTCTCTATAAGCTTATGATAGACCTCGGCAAACCGCGATAAGTCCGCTTGTGGCGAGCGTACATCGATACCAATAGCGATTTTATAAATTTGGCTGTCATGTACAAGTTTATCAATGGCGCTAGGGACTAGCGAGAGTGGCAAATTATCAATGGGATAATAGCCAAAGTCTTCCATAATATTGAGAACCGATGTCTTACCCGAGCCTGAACGTCCTGAAACAATGATAACTTGTAGCGTTGACATAGTTAATCCTTCACAGATGCGGTGGTAGGTTGTCGATTAAAATCGCTAGCCGATGGCTGATTCATTTCCTGATTCATTTCCCGACTAAACTCTAGGTTATCTAAAAGCCGTGTTTTCTTGCCCAAAAAAGCAGCGGTCAAAATTACCAAGTCTTTATCAGTGGGCTTCGGCGGTTGCAACAAGCGATTTTTAACTGCCAAATAATCCACTTTAAAGCCTGAATCAGCCACCGTCACGCGATTTAACTTATCGATTGCGCTGGCAATAATCTGGTCAAAATCGGCAAAATTGGCAGTTTTTAACTCACTGGCAAGCTGTTGCAAGCTTTTTTGCAAGGTGGGGGCAAGTTGACGTTCTGCTTCACTTAGGTATTGATTGCGAGACGATAATGCCAGCCCATCCTCAGCCCGCACGATATCCACCCCGACAATCTCAATCGGGAAATTTAGCTCAGCGACCAACTGGCGGATAATGGCTAGTTGTTGATAGTCTTTTTTGCCAAAAACAGCGATGTCAGGTTGGACGATATTAAACAGTTTGCTCACCACTAAGCCGACACCATCAAAGTGGGTGGGGCGAGTGTTGGCACACAAGATTTTGCTAATATCCCCTGATAGCACTTGCACGTTGTTAGGGTAGGTTGGGTACATTTCTTCCACGCTTGGGGCAAATACAAAATTTGCTCCCGCGTCGGTAAGTTTTGCCACATCGGCCTCTAGCGTGCGTGGGTAGGTATCAAAGTCTTCACCCATGCCAAATTGGGTTGGGTTAACAAACACACTGACCACCACGATATCGGCAAGTTCCTTGGCTTTTTTGACGAGGGTCACGTGACCGCTGTGCAAATTACCCATCGTGGGAACCAGTGCTATCTTTGGCGCAGCCGCTTGATGGCGTAAAGGTTTTAAGGTGTCACGTAATGCGCTGATGGTATGAAATACTTGCATTTTTTTGCCTTTATGATTACTAAAAACTATGGGCTGGCGTTGGGAACGTACGCTCTTTGACCGCTTTATGATAGGCTTTAAATGCCCCAGTGATATCCTTGGTTTCATTATGCTCGTCGGTCAAAAAGTCTTTGACAAACTTGGCAGGTTTACGGGTATATACCCCAAGCATATCGTGCATGACCAGCACTTGACCATCACACTCCACGCCCGCACCGATGCCAATCACAGGCACGGGGAAAGTGTCACGCACTTTTTTGGCAAGCTCAGCAGGGACACATTCGAGCAGTAAAATGGCTGCGCCCGCCTCTACCACCGCTTGACAGTCAGCCATGAGTTTTTCCGCTTGGGCATCGGTTTTGCCTTGTACTTTGTAGCCACCAAACACATTCACTGATTGCGGCGTCAAACCTAAATGCACGCAGGTCGGCACGCCGTTGTTGGCAAGCACTGACACGATTTTGGCAAGCTCGGCACCGCCTTCGATTTTGACCACATGCGCGCCTGCTTGCATCACCGATTGGCTAGCATCGAGTGCGCGCTCAAGCGTGGCAACGCTCATAAAAGGTAAATCACATAAAATCAGTGCATGACTGTTGGCACGAGCCACGTTTTGGGTATGATATACCATGTCTGCGATTGTCACCGGCAAGGTTGAGGTTTGTCCTTGCACTACCATGCCAAGGCTATCGCCAATCAAAATCGTATCAATCGCTGCAACTTGCATGGCTGCTGCAAAACTTGCGTCATAACATGTCAAGCACGAGAACGTCTCGCCATTGGCTTTGAGTTTGTTTAAGGTGGACAAGGTCACAGGTAATTTAGGTTTGGTCGCTGCGGCAGATGTTGACTCAGTTGTTGAATCAGGGTTAGATTCTAGGTTGCTAACGTAGCTCATGCGGTTTCCTTTAAAAAGCAAGGTTAAAAGAATCAAGGGTAAAAGAAGTAAAGCTAAAAGAAGCAAGGGCAAAAGAAACAGGCAAAAACAAGAAATAGGAAAAACAAAAAACGTTACTTTATCAATGGTTTAATTTTTTGCGATTTCAAATCCATAGCACCCATAATTTGTTAATTTTTACAAAAATCCATGTTAACTGATATGGGTTAAACTACGGTTAATTTTTCCAAGCCCTGCCACTGTTGACTGGTCGGTAAGTCTGCCAATTTTTGCCCATTTACCATTAGGGTTGGGTCAAGCTCTA
>NZ_DALZSV010000033.1:0-26818 GCF_032014955.1 Moraxella sp. CTOTU47724 | reverse complement strand
TCTATTTTTTCCCGTAAAAAATCTGACATTGTGCACCTGCCAGAATTTCATCAGGTGTGTATTGCGGTTATCGACCAAGGTACAGGCATTCCTGAAGACAAACGCAGCGATATTTTCAGTCCATTTGTACGGCTACAACAAGAGAAAAAAGGCTCAGGGCTCGGGCTATCTTTGGTCGCGCAGATTGTCAAAGCCCATGGCGGTAGTATCATCACCGACACAGTGCATGGTCATACCCGCTTTTTGGTCACATTACCTATCACCCAATCGTAACCGCTTTTAACTCTGCCTATAGTTTTGTCACAATTTTTTTTGCTTTTCTCCTTTATTATTTAATTAAACCCACCATTCGGCATTTATTTATTCGTTAAAGCGACTAAACGCTGACGACGAGCTGTGCTAAAATTACCTTCTTTTAGCCACTGCAAAATTTTTTATTATCATGATTACCATTGATAACGTTACCAAACGCTTCCAAACCCAAGATGGCAACTGGTTTACCGCGGTAGAGCCGACATCGCTCACAATCCAACAAGGCGAGATTTTTGGCTTGATGGGTTATTCGGGCGCGGGCAAATCCACCTTGCTACGCTTGATTAATTTACTTGAACGCCCAGATAGCGGCACGGTCACCATCGATGGCAAGGAGCTGACTTCGCTATCCACCCACGATTTGCGCCATGCCCGTCAAAACATCGGGATGATTTTTCAGCAGTTTAATCTGATGGCAAATCGCACGGTGGCACAAAATATTGCCTTTGCCCTAGAAATTGCCGGTTGGGAAAAAGCAGCCATCATGCCGCGGGTGATGGAATGCCTTGAAATTGTCGATTTGGTCAATCGCGCCAACCACTATCCCGCCCAGCTCTCTGGCGGTCAAAAACAGCGGGCAGGTATCGCACGGGCGTTAGCACCCAAGCCTCATGTAATGCTCGCCGATGAGCCCACCTCGGCGCTCGACCCTGCGACAACAAAATCGGTGTTAGCCTGTCTCAAGGATATTAATGACAAGTTTAACGTCACTATCGTGATTGTGACCCATGAAATGTCTGTGATTCGCAAGCTGTGTAACCGCGTCGCTCTGCTTGATAAAGGCAAATTGTTGGAAGTTGCTGACGTACATTCGGGGCAAATTCATGCCACCACGCCGATTGGGCAGCTGCTGATTAGTGATGATTAATGGCGCACAAACATCGTCGATGGCTGGATAATTTTTTAAGTTTTAAATTGAATCGTTGGGTAATTTCATGGCAAACACATTAACTTGGCAAAGCGCGGTTGATAATCTTTTGGGGATGAAGGCAGAAATTTGGCAAGCGTTTTGGGAAACGCTGATTATGGTGGGTATCTCAACGGTTGCGTCAGTCATCTTTGGTACATTGCTCGGCGTTGCGCTCTTTTTGACCAGTAAAAATCAGCTCGCCGACAACAAATCGCTGTATGCAGGACTTGGCAACTTTACCAATATCATGCGTGCTTTTCCGTTTGTGATTTTGATGATTGTGATTATTCCTGTCACTCGCCTCATTGTCGGTACCACCATTGGCCCAATCGCGGCATCGCTTGCTTTGAGTGTCGCCGGTATCTTCTACTTTGCTAGGCTCGTTGAGCAAAATCTGCGTGATGTGCCAAAAGGTATCATCGAAGCGGCGTTATCGATGGGTGCAAGTACAGGGACAATTATTCGTAACGTGCTATTGGTCGAGTCACGCTCAAGTTTGATTTTAAGTATCACTACCTTGATGATTAGTTTACTCTCTTACAGTGCGGCAGCGGGTATGATTGGGGGTGGCGGTCTCGGTGATTTGGCGATTCGCTATGGTTATAACCGCTACCAAAATGACGTGATGATTTTTATGGTGATTTTATTGGTGGTGATGGTGATTATCATCCAATCAGTCGGTAATATTTTGGCGCACCGTCTGGATAAACGTTAATTTTAGACGGTGGGGGTTTAAAAAATTGTTATTGATGGTTTTTCTAGGAATTATGAAAAAATTTCATATCCATAGCTTAACTCTCAATAACATTTTTTTTATAGGTATGTTAAGGTAAGCTGATTATTTTGTCCGTTTATTTTTTCATTTTTGGAGGAAGGTATGAAACTAACGCATTTATCAAGCCATATCGCGCAGCTATTAGCAACTGTAGGGGTTGCAGGGATTGCCCTAGTCGGTTGTAGCAAACCTGAAAGCAAAACCGAAACCACAGCACAAGCCAGCACCACCACCACAACTACAACAACGACCACCGCAAGCTCAACCACGACCACGGCAGCAGCAAGCACAGGTATTGACCCGAACAAATCTGAAATTGTGATTGGTACTACTGTGGGCGACTTTGGTGACATGGTCAAAAACTCTGTCAAACCGCAGTTAGAAAAACAAGGCTATAAGGTCAGATTGGTTGAATTCTCTGATTATGTGCGCCCAAATAAAGCCTTAGCCGATGGCGATATTGATATCAACGTGTTCCAACACAAACCTTATCTCGATACCTTCAAAAAAGACAACAATCTAGATATCGTTGAAGCCTTCCAAGTGCCTACAGCACCGCTTGGCATCTATCCTGGTAAATTAAACGATCTAAAACAAGTCAAAGACGGTACCACCGTGGCTGCACCGAACGATCCAAGCAACTTTGCACGCGCGCTGGTGATGCTCAACGAACTAGGCTGGGTAAAACTTAAAGCTAATATCGATCCACTGACTGCATCAAAAAGTGATATCGCAGAAAACCCAAAAAATATCAAATTGGTAGAGCTAGAAGCTGCACAATTACCACGTGCGCGTTCTGACGTTGACTTTGCAGTCATCAACGGTAACTATGCGACCAGCTCAGGTATCAAATTGACTGAAGCGCTGTTCCAAGAACCCAGCTATGCGTATGTCAACTGGTCAGCGATTCGCACCAAAGACAAAGACACACAATGGGTAAAAGACGTGACCAATGCGTATAATTCAGAAGAATTTAAACAATACGCCCACAAAACTTTCCCAGGTTATAAATACCCAGCTATCTGGGGTGAAAACCCTGCGACACCAGCAGCTGCCAGTGCAACCGCCTCTGCTGCCAAATAGTGGCAAAATTGGCATAAAAAAAAGAAGCATTCAGCTTCTTTTTTTATGGTTAAAATGTTTTATGGTCAAAACTCGTTAAGTGATTTTAAAACGCCTAAATTAACCAAAACCAATGAAACTGTTTACTCTGTAAACAGTTTATCTTCAATACTGCGACGCATTTTTTGCCCCGCTTTAAAGGTAACAACGCGGCGCGCTGTGACATGAACCATCTCGCCAGTCTTTGGGTTGCGACCTGGACGTTGGCTTTTATCCTTGATTTCAAAGTTACCAAACCCCGATAGCTTGACTTGGTGACCTTTGGTCAACGTCTCCGACAACTCTGAAAAAAAATTCTCCACAAATGCGCGGCTGTCTTGGCGCGTCATGCCCAAATTTTCCATCAAATGATTGATCATTTCTAATTTGGTTAAGGTTTTTCCTTCAACTTGCATATTCATTATCATACCCACCCTACTAAATGTTCCTATTCTAGCGATTCTAGCAAATACAGTCGATAGTTATTTTTACTTTAAAATCAAAGAAAAACATTGTATCGACTGTCATAATTTGCTAGTCCAAGATTACATACGTAGCGTTGCGTGATACTGCTCATGTAGCGCAGCGATGACAGCTTCCATTTGTGCATTAATACGCTCGTCAGAAAGCGTGGCTTCGACGTCTTGCCACACCAGTGCAAAAGCAAGCGATTGTTGGTTTTCAGGCAGGTTACTGCCAGCATATACATCAAACAACCACACATCTTTTAATAGCTCGCCCCCGACTTGTTTGATAGTATCCTTCATTGATTGCATAGCAATCGACTTATCTACCACTACAGCGATATCACGGCGTACTTGTGGGAATTTACTTGGCGTCATGATGGTCAATGCCTGCTGGTGCATGTCAATCACCGCCTGTAAATTCAGCTGTGCCACCCAACTGGTCGGCAAATCCAAGGCTTTGGCAATCTGTGGGTGCAACTGACCTAACCAGCCAATCACCTTGCCTTGATAGTGTACATCGGCACTTTGACCGGGGTGTAAAAACGGCTGCTCGCTACGTTGATAACGGATAGCAGACTGCGCAAACCGCGGAAAAACCGATTCGACGTCATTTTTTAGGTCATAAAAATCCATCACACGGCTGTCATGATGCTGCTCTGGATGAGTGCTGCCGACTGCCACCATCGCCAAGGTGTCCACTTGGTTTAAGCTTGCGATATCACTGCCATCAAAACGCAGACCCGTCTCAAACAGACGCACGCGGTTTTGTTGACGGTTTAAGTTATATTGCACACAAGGCAACAAACTAGACAGCAGGGTACGACGCATGACCGCTAAGTCACTTGAGATTGGATTGGCAAGCGCGAGTGGTGCAGCAAAATGCGCCCCATCAAACAAAGCTTCGACTTTGGCATCACTAAAACTAAAACTCACTGCTTCAAAATAACCTTGATTGACCAAGCTCATTTTTAAGTTATGCAGATCATTTTGGCGTTTATTGTCAAACAAGTTACTGGTAAACGCCGGCAGTTTGTTGGCAATATTGTTATAGCCATAAATGCGGGCGATTTCTTCAATCAAATCTTCGGGCAAGGCGATATCAAAACGATGGCTCGGCGGCGTGGCAACCAGATTTTCGCCTTGTACCTCGGTGCTGATTTGTAGACTCTCTAAAATCTCAATGGCTTTGTCGGTGGCGATATCCGCGCCTAACAATTTATTGATACTGACAATCGGTAGCGTCACTGGCGTACGTTTTGGCAGTTCAGCGGTGTTTTCAACCAGCGTGATTTGACCGACCTTAACCTCACTTGAGCCCTTGCCAAATGTTGCCAATAGATTGACCGCGCGGTCGAGTGCCAATTTTGGCAATTCAAAATCAACACCCCGCTCAAAACGCTGTGACGCATCGGTATGCAAGCCAAAACGGCGTGCTTTACCTGCAATCGCCAACTGTTTGAAAAATGCGCTCTCGATTACCACTCGGGTCGTGCTATCGGTCACTGCGGTGCGAAGCCCACCCATAATCCCTGCTAACGCAATGACACCTTGTTCATCGGCAATCACCAGCTCATCACCTTGTAAGGTAATGGTTTGCTCATTTAAAAGCTCAAGGGTTTCGCCTTTTTGGGCATGGCGCACGATAATTGCGCCCACCAACTTGTCGGCATCAAACGCATGCAGCGGCTGACCGAGCTCAAGTAATACGTAATTGGTAACATCCACCAGTAGATTACGTGGCTTGACGCCTGAGGCATTCAGGGCTTGTTTCATCCAATCAGGTGATGGCGTGGTGCCTGTCAGCCCACTGACCAATTGCGCGTAATAACGCGGGCAGTCCGTGGTCTCCACGCTAACCGCTTGGCTAGCGTTGTCGGTCACAGCTGCGGTGATGTTGTCAAAGGGCAGTTGAAATGTTAAATCATTGAGCACGGCAAGCTCACGGGCGATACCGCGCACACTAAAACAATCCCCCCGGTTTGGGGTAATTGAAATATCTAGCACATGATTGTCTAAGCCAAGATACGCTCGTATATCCATGCCAATGGGCGCATCATTTGGCAAAATTAACAAGCCATCAACACCATCATCACAGTCAATCTCACTACCACCGCACAGCATACCGTGCGATTCTACGCCGCGCAGTTTACCTTTTTTAATGTTAAAGGGTTCATCCCCTTGTGCAGGCGGCAGTTTGGCGCCCACCAGTGCCACAGGTACACGCACACCAACCGCGACATTAGGTGCACCGCAAACGATTTGTAGGGGTGCTTCGCTATGCTCACCGACATTCACTTTGGCAACGCGCAGTTTATCGGCATCGGGGTGTTGGGTGACGTCAATCACTTCACCGACCACCACACCACTAAAGTCTTTGGCGACTTTATCCAAGCTATCAAGCTCTAAGCCTGCCATCGTCAGTTGTTCGCCAATTTGCTCAGCGCTTAAGTTTGGGTTTGCCCATTGGCGTAACCAGTTTTCGCTAATTTTCATTGTTTTCCCCTAAGCAAACTGCTTTAAAAATCTGACATCATTTTGATAGAACAAGCGTAAATCATTTACCCCATAATACAACATGGCAAAGCGTTCAATCCCCATCCCAAATGCAAAGCCTTGGTATTTGGTCGGGTCAATACCGCTATCGGACAACACTTTTGGATGCACCATACCGCAGCCCATCACTTCTAGCCACTTGCCCCCACCTGCATAAGTATCGGCAAGGATATCCACTTCTGCAGACGGCTCAGTAAATGGAAAATACGATGGGCGAAAACGCACCGTGAGCTTGCGACCAAAAAACGCCTGCAAAAACTCATGAATCAAGCCTTTTAACTCAGCAAAATTAGTCGATTCGCTGACGTACAAACCTTCAAGCTGATGAAACATCGGTGAGTGCGTTTGGTCGCTGTCGTTGCGATACACGCGTCCTGGGCAGATGATACGAATCGGCAGGTTGCCCTTTTCCATCGTGCGAATTTGCACCGAACTGGTATGGGTACGTAGCACATAATTGGCATTAAAATAAAACGTATCGTGCATGGCGCGCGCTGGGTGATGGCTTGGAATATTTAGCGCTTCAAAGTTGTAGTAGTCGCTCTCAACCTCAGGACCTGTTGCGACTTCAAAGCCTGCTTGACGGAAAAACCCTTGCATACGCTCAGCGGTCATAGTGACAGGGTGCAAATTACCCGCTTGTTGTCCACGCGCTGGCAGGGTGATGTCAATGGATTCACTGGCAAGCTTGGCAGCCAAGGCTTTGGCTTCTAAATCGCTTTGCGCTTGTTGTAGGCTGTCATTGATTTGGGTACGTACTTGATGCAGCATACCGCCGATGGTCTTTTTGCCGTCGGCATCGAGTCCGCCTAGCTGTTTTGACCAGGTGGTCAAATGGCTTTTTTTGCCGGTTAAAGTCACGCGGATGTTTTGTAGATCTTGGGGGTTTTGTGCGGTGCTGATTAAGGCTTTGGCATCGTTGATAAATTGGGTGAATTGGTCTTGGGTGATATCGGTTAAATTTTCAGAATATTGGATAAGTTTGTCAGTCGTTATTTCTGTCATGAGCGTTGCAATCTTGGTTATCAATAGTGATAGGCATTTTAACTAAAATATGGCGATAAAAAAAGCCATTAAGCTTGCACTTAATGGCTTTTTGAAAAATCGCTTTAAAACAAATTAAGCAGCCAGTGCTTGTTTTGCTTTTTCTGCCAATGCCGTAAAACCTTGCGCATCATGCATAGCGATGTCTGCTAATACACGGCGGTCGATTTCGATGCTGGCTTTTTTCAGACCATTGATCATACGGCTGTAGCTTAAGCCATTTAAGCGCGCACCCGCGTTGATACGTGCAATCCATAAACGGCGGAATGAACGTTTTTTGTTACGACGGTCACGATACGCATATTGACCAGCTTTGGTAACTGCTTGTACAGCAACACGGAACACACGAGAACGCGCACCGTAATAACCTTTTGCACGAGCTAATACTTTTTTATGACGGCGATTTGCCTGTACACCACGTTTTACACGAGCCATAATTTACTCCTAAAGTTTTGTAATATCAGTTGATTGAATACCTATAAATTATAGGTAAGGACACATACGGTAAACACGTTTCTCATCAGACACGTGTACCAATTTGCATCCACGTAATTGACGGATACGCTTAGGAGATTTTTTGGTCAAAATGTGGCGTTTGAATGCTTGTTTGCGTTTGATACCGTTACCAGTTTTTTTGAAACGCTTGGCAGCACCACGGCGAGTTTTTAATTTCATGATAGCCTCTTGTTCGTTTTTGACAAGGATTAAACATCTTTATCAAGTGAAGTTAACCTGTTTGTCAAAAAATCCTCATCACACTGGATTTTTTGCCTTGAGGTGGGAGGCGGTATTTTATCAAAAACCATTGGTGAATGCACGCTATTGTTATCACTAATTTTTCTTTGACATCCATTTTATTGATGCTACTTTAATATTTCTCTACTATAATAGATAAATTATTATTAAGGGCTGTTTGTAGAATACTTAAAAAATAAATTATATCAATTACTTAGCATAAAGACTTGGTAAATCTATCACGGAATTACATTAATTAAGTTAACAACTTAGTTTATGAAAACTGCGGTTAAATTGGCTAAAAGTGATAAGTGAGCCCTATTTTGGACACAGTTTACGTTAGTTTGTTTAACCTTAAGGTATTTATCGGGCTCTTAAGCTTCTGAAAAGTTTAATGTGTAATACTCTTTCATCTTTATCAACATCATGAGGTTAGAATTCTTGTCAGCTTTAAGCAAAAATATTGAAGTTGCCCATTTCGTGTTTGAGACCGTCATGCGCGTGCGCAATACCGAAATTGGATTAGGACAACACTTAACGGTTGAAAATTTGGTGGCATTGCTTACCGAAGCCCGTTTTCGTTTTTTATATTCAAAAGGCATTAAAGAGGTTAATGCTGAGTACCAAGGCTTGGTCATTAATCATATCGAGACCCAAATCCTTGATCGGGCACGGGCGCGTGAAGAACTATTGTTTGAGGTTGGCGTACAGCATTTAACCGATTTAGGTGGTGATTTTGTGTTTAAAGTCTCGCGAATGTTTGATGGGTCATTGGTAGCGTATGCCAAAATGGGCTTTGTGGCGTATGACTATCGTCAAAGCCAAGAAATCGCGTTATCAGCTACCATCAAAGAAGCCTTAGATGTGAAACCCTTTGAGATTTAGGGCTTGATGAATTATGATAAATGCCCGCATCGTTTGATGGGTGCTTTTTTTTGGCTAAGGCTTGCATAGTATGATACAGGGCGTGAATATGGATTGGCTAGATACACTAAAATTTGATGACAATGGGCTCATGCCTGCAGTCGCTCAAGATTTTCATACAGGGCGCATTTTGATGATGGCATGGATGAATCGCGAGTCATTACGTCTGACTGCCGAAAAAATGCAAGCGGTGTATTGGTCACGCTCTCGCGGTAAATTATGGCACAAAGGCGAAAGCTCTGGGCATTTTCAGCAAGTCCATGAAATCCGTCTAGATTGCGATGCTGATGTGATTGTGTTGTCAGTCACCCAAGTGGGAGGGATTGCTTGCCACACGGGTCGGCAGTCCTGTTTTTATCGTCTGCTTGCCGATGACCGCGGACAGCTACAATGGCAAACTACTGATGCGGTCATTAAAGATCCTGATGCGATTTATGGTGACAACGCCAAACCGATTCCTGAACACTCGCCGCTTTCAAGCAGTTCGACACAAACAAGTAATCCAACAAAAACAAGCAATGCGACACAAACCGCTACGACGTCAGCGGATATTTTAACCGCGTTAGATGAAGTATTGATTGGGCGTAAAAATGCCAATCCTGATAGCTCATACGTGGCAAGCTTATACCATAAAGGTATCAACAAAATATTAGAAAAAGTCGGTGAAGAAACCACTGAAGCCATTATCGCGGCCAAAGATATCAACATTGCCAATGATACTCCTTATGAGACCGTCGCCGATGATACCGCGGTGAAAGATTTGGTGTATGAAATTGCTGATGTTTGGTTTCATACAATGGTCACATTAGCATGGTTTAATATACCGTCTTGGGCTGTCACCAATGAATTGGCAAGACGTTTTGGCTTATCGGGTATCGACGAAAAAGCCGCACGTCAAATCTCTTAAGTAATAGCCCTTAAGTGATCGCCCTTAAGTAAACGCCACTAAACAGTCGATAATTCCTGAGTATTGCTCGCTAACAGTGCGAAAAATTCGCCATGTTTCACACCGTTTTTTGCACAGTTATGCCAACGCAATGGTTATGTGTTACACTGCAAATTCATATTGTCCTCACCCCTATTGTCAAGGTTAATCAAAGGATATTCTCATGGGTAGTTTCTCAATCACACATTGGTTAATTTTACTGGTTGTTGTTGTGGTCATTTTTGGCACCTCAAAACTGAAAAATGCCGGTAAAGATTTGGGTGGTGCCGTTAAAGGCTTTAAAGATGCGGTCAAAGATGAAAACGAACAGCATCTGAACAAAAACCGTGTCCTTGAACACGAAAAAGCTGAGCTCAATACCACGCAGACCCAACAAGATAAACATAACGTTTAAACCCTAGTCGTTACTTTTTTCTTTGGTTTTTAATCCCTAGCTGCCACGGTTGTTATGTTTGATATAGGTTTCTCCGAACTACTGTTATTTGGGGCGATTGCACTGATTGTGCTGGGCCCTGAAAAACTCCCCCAAGCGGCGCGTACTGCAGGTCAGTGGTATGCCAAATTCCGCCGTACGGTTGCAACATTGCAATCAGAAATTGAAGCTGAGCTTGACCTTGCCGAAACGCGCAAGCAAATGCAGCTTGAGCTGGAAAAAATCCGCCAAGCTGAAGTTGATATGAAGCGTGAGATGGAAGCCCTTCGCAGCAGTGTGAGCGAACTACAGCAACATGGCAAAGTGCCTTCGATGCAAGCTCACAATACCCAGTCGGCTGATACAACCCCTAATCTTGGTCATGATACTAACGCAGTTAGCCTACCTACTGAACAAACCAGTCATGAACCTCCCAGTCATGAACCAACCAATCATTTAGCTGAACCAACAACAGATACCACCGCGCTGTTACCAGACAAGCCACTAAACCATTCACTAGACAAGCCATCTGACGAATCTTCTCTGGTAGAAATCAAAGCAGATGATTATTTGCTGGGTCTAGAAGCTGATATCGAAGCCGATGCAGTGGCTAAAGACTTACATGAAGCCTTATTCGCTGCCACCGAGCCAATGTATTATCGTTGGTTTTTGCTCAGTGATTATGACCGTGTCAGACGTCTTCCCAATCCACCGTTTTTACCCAATTATCAAGCCGATCCGCTACTGCACCAGTTGCCAAGTTTGGGTGGAGTTGCCCAGTGACCAAGCTTATCAAAACCAAAAAAACGCCTGAACAATTAGCCATTGAACAAGCTAAAGATGATAAACCATCGCAAGACAACACTTTGGTAGATATGCCCATCACTGAGCATTTGATTGAACTGCGCCGTCATTTGATTCACGGTTTTGCGGCGGTGTTGGTGATTTTTTTGGCATTGGCGGGCTTTTCGCGGGAAATCTACGATATTTTTTCCGCCCCGTTAACGGCGTTGTTGCCAGTCAATTCTTCTATGATTGCAACCGATATCACTTCGTCATTTTTGGCACCGATTAAATTGACGCTGTATCTGGCTGTTATCTTGGCGATGCCGTATATTTTGTATCAGATTTGGTCCTTTATCGCACCAGGGCTGTATAAGCATGAAAAACGTATCGCCCTACCCGTGCTATTGTCATCGGTGATTTTGTTTTATCTGGGGATTGCGTTTGCCTATTATGTCGTGCTCAAAAGCGTGCTGGCTTTTTTTATCAAATTCTCCCCCGACAATGTGCTACCGATGACCGATATCGAAAGCTATCTAAATTTTGTGCTCAAGTTGTTTTTGGTGTTTGGGGCGACCTTTGAGATTCCTGTGTTGACACTGCTACTGGTGCTGGCTGGGGTAGTGACGGTGGATAGCTTGGCGCAAAAACGCCGTTACATCATCGTGGGTTGTTTCGGTATTGCGGCATTGGTGACACCGCCAGATGGCTTATCGATGGTGATGCTGGCTATCCCGATGTGGTTATTGTTTGAACTCGGTCTAGTCATGGCGCGAATATTGGTGAAAGAAAAAGCGTTATTACAGAAAGACCGCTAATCTGGCTGGATAACGCTAAAGCCTAGTCAACCTCTCATTCATCCCCGCTTAGTAAATACAGGTTGAGTGAATAAAGGTTTAGTAAATAAAGGTTCAGTAAATAAAGGAAACTGAGCAAAACTTGCCAAATTTTGCTAAAATAGCTCACTTTTCTGTTAGCAATGGCCTTATGTCAAACCCGAGCGTTATCCCCACCCAATCCCCTGTCCACAGCCCGACCCAACGCCCAACGGGTGAGCAGCAGCAGGCTGTCGATATGGCACTCACTCGCCAGTCGTTTAAGGTGGTGGCGTATGCAGGCGCAGGCAAAACCACCACGCTTAACCTGATTGGCAATCAGCTACGTGGTCGTGGGATTTATTTGGCATTTAACAAAGCGATTGCTGCAGAAGCGCAGCGCAAATTTCCCCACCATGTCGACTGTCGCACTTTTCACTCATTGGCATTTCGTCATACCGCTCGCGATATCACCGCAAAACTACAGCTACCGCGTTTTTCTCCCAGTCGCCTTGCCTCAGATTTGGGCTTGACCCCTGTGCAAGTCAAACGCCAAATTGAAGGCAAAAGCCAGTTTGTGACCTTAACGCCAGAGCGACAAGCGCGATTTGTGTCCGATGCGGTAAGCACGTTTTGTAGTACCCATGCCAGTTACCCCGCGCCGCGCCATTTGCAGTTTCCTGACTGGTTGGTTGCCAGTGAAGCTGAGCAGCTGCGCGATACCTTATACCCGTATGTAGAGCGCCGTTGGCAGCAGTCGATTGACCCGCGCCACCCTGCCGGGATTGGGCATGATATTTACCTCAAACTCTGGGCGCTATCCAAACCGGTGATTCCTGCGGATTTTATTTTATTTGACGAAGCGCAAGATGCTGACCCTTTGATGATGGGGATTTTGTCCAATCAGCCCAACCAAGTTATCTATGTGGGTGACGCGCATCAGCAAATTTATGAATGGCGCGGCGCTGTCAATGCCATGAAGCGCCTGCCGCTACCACAAACCTTGCTCACCCAATCGTTTCGATTTGGCGACCGAATTGCTGATGTGGCGAATGGTTTCTTAAAAGCGCTACAAGAAGAGGTGCCACTGCGCGGTAATCCTGCGATGGCGTCTACCTTAGGCAAAAGTATGGTGCATGGTAAAAAAGATGCCATTCTTTGCCGTACCAATGCCAGTGCGATGGTCAATCTGTTATCTGGGCTTAAAATGGGACATAAAGTTGCGCTACAAGCTGATACAGACCGTTTGCTCAAATTTAGCCAATCTGCCGAACGGCTAAAAAAAGGACAAGCGGCGTATGGTGTGCCTGAGCTTGCCTATTTTAATAATTGGCGCGACGTGCAGGATTATAGCGAGACGAACGAAGGCAGCGATTTAAAAACCCTGGTCAAACTGGTCGATGAACATGGCACCGAAACGCTAAACCAAGCGATCAACAGCTTGACCACACTGGATAAAGCCGACTATATCATCTCTACCGCCCATAAAGCCAAAGGGTTAGAATGGTCACGGGTGCAAATTGACGATGATTTTTATTATGATGTGACTTCTCAGGCGGTAAAAATCTCCCCCGAAGAGTTGCGACTGCTGTATGTCGCCTGTACGCGCGCCAAAATTAATTTGGATATTTTTAATATTCAAGATTTGATTCACGGACTCAAAGATAAAAAGGTGATTTATGGCTAGTCACTTATCGCAGTTTAGCCCCGATTTTACCCAGCCGCAAATCGTCCTTGCGCCGATGGAAGGACTGACCGACCCATTGATGCGGGATATTTTAACCAGTATCGGGCATTACGACTGGACAGTGAGTGAGTTTGTTCGCGTCACCCAGCACGTCCTGCCCGCGCATGTGTTTTACAAATTTGTACCCGAACTTTTGCATGAGGATGGTTTAAAAGGCAAAACCATTCACGGCACGCCAGTACATGTCCAGTTACTGGGCAGTGAGCCTGATTTGATGGCAGGTAATGCCGTCAAAGCGGTCGAGCTTGGTGCGTTAGCCATTGATATTAACTTTGGTTGCCCTGCTAAAACTGTCAATAGTCACCGCGGTGGCTCGGTGTTGCTCACCGAACCTGAAACCCTGTATAAAATCATCCATGCGGTACGCCAAGCCGTGCCATCGGATACGCCTGTATCAGCAAAAATCCGACTCGGCTATGAAAATACTTCACTAACCCAAGAAATCGGCGATGCGGTGCAATCAGCCAATGCCAGTTGGCTGACCATACATGCCCGTACCAAAACCCAAGGCTATAAACCCCCAGCCTATTGGGAGTTAATCGCGCCCCTAACACAGCGGTTAAGCTTACCGATTATTGCCAATGGCGAAATTTGGCAGACTGAGCAAGCCATGCGTTGCCGCCAACAAGCCAACACCCCACATATTATGCTTGGACGTGGTGCGGTCACTCGTCCTGACTTAGTCAATCAAATCAAAGCGATGGATAAAGGTGACAGGGCAGAAAATATGGCTTGGCAAGCGCTACTTAAGCTACAAATTGCGTTTTTGCAAGGACATGCCCGTAGCGACAATATGCTGGTGGGACGTTACAAACAATGGCTTGGCATGTTGACCCAAGGCTATGAAGAAGCCAGCGAGCTTTGGCAAACGGTCAAAAGACAAAAACAGCTTGAGACCATTGTTGCGATGCTGCAAGCACAATCCCAAGCTGGCGATTGCTCATAGCAAATTAGCTCAACCGTATCGCTAGATAAAACAACATCAGCGGACAAGCTAGGCTAAGCGACCAAATAATTGAGCGAAAGGTTGCCCAATTGGCAATATACGCCAACCCATAAATAATCCGTAATATCACATACAACCACGCCAACTGGGTCACCACTGACAACGGTACAAAAAATAGCAATGCCACAATCACCGCTGCCAAGAATACCGGCAAGGTTTCATAGCTATTTTGCTGCGCGGCATTGGCACGCGCTGCCGCGCCCGTTTGTTTACCCAAAAACTCGCGCGGATTGGCATTGTCTTTGCTTTTAAATCCGCCAAAGAGCTTTGCCAATATCGCAAATACCAAGGGCAATAAACTGGCGACCATCATTGCCAATACTACGCTGCTATTGGTGGCAGGAACAGCACTTAGATAGGGAAACATGCCGTTATTCCCTACCCTTTAACCGTTTCATGAGTCATTTTACTAGGTGTTTCATCAATGATTTCATAGTCATGGGTGATTTTGACACCGCCATTTTCTAGCATACGACTGGCTGAACAGTATTTTTCTGCCGATAACTCGATGGCTTTTTTAACCTGCGCTTCTCTGATGGCGCTACCTTTGACCACAAAATGCAAATGAATATCAGTAAATACCGCAGGAATCGTGTCGGCACGCTTAGCCGATAGCTGACACTCAACATCGCTCACCGCCTGACGGGCTTTTTGCAGGATACTGACCACATCATAACTGGCACAGCCGCCAAGCCCCATCAAAACCATTTCCATAGGTTTGGCACCCAATTTTTCGGTTGAATCCATGATAATTTTATTGCCGTTTTCGGTCACGGCTTCAAAATTAATGTCTTCGTTTTTTAACCAATTTACTGTTGCTTTCATACTATCCCCAGATGCTTATAATTTTTAAAAAAATATTTTGTATAAAATCAAGCGATATTATGCGCTTTTTATGTCCGTGAAACAATTTATAGCAAATAAACATTACACTTTTGACATAAAAACTGGTTTAATAGTGGGTAATAAAGGCAGTGATTACATTGTCCATGTTTTTTAGCAATAATAATAAAATAAGCGTCTGTTGGTATGAGATGGGTTTATGCCCGATGATTTGATTGACCAAAACTTTAATAATGGTCTGCAAGGATGTGTGTAAACCTTGCGACCCAAAAAACTTGATAATGTGATTGCCTGCCAATTTTAACCATTAAATTGAAGGTAATCGTCATGATTGATGCAGACGGCTTTCGAGCCAACGTAGGTATCATCTTGGCAAATACACACGGACAAGTACTGTGGGCAAAACGCGTGGGTCACGATGCTTGGCAATTTCCACAAGGCGGCATTGATTTTGGTGAAACGCCGCTTGATGCAATGTATCGGGAATTGTGGGAAGAAGTCGGATTGTACCCTCAGCATGTCAAAGTGTTGTCACAAACCCAAAATTGGCTGCGTTATCGGTTGCCAAAACGTTTTGTACGACAAGGACAATATCCTTTGTGTATTGGGCAAAAACAAAAATGGTTTTTGCTCCAGCTAGATGAGAACAATGTAGAACATATCCGTTTTGATACGGCAAAACCTGAATTTGACCGCTGGGAATGGGTCAGTTACTGGTATCCACTTAACCAAGTGGTGGCATTTAAACGTAATGTATATCGCCGCGCCTTGTTTGAGTTATCACCGCAGTTGCCACTCAAAAAAGAATTGTTACTACCGAAAAACGTAAAAATTCATTCCTATTAAACCTAAACAAATAAACCCAAAAAAAGCTCACTTCGGTGGGCTTTTTTTGGCGTATTGTTAGTGACTGTCTAGTATGTCCCATTCCAGCCAATAAAAAACCCTTCGCGATTGCAAAGGGTTTTTGATAATAAGCGATTAAACTTATTTTTTGTTACGACCTGCAAATGCGCCGAAACGTTTGTTGAAGCTTGCCACACGACCTTCGTTTTGGGTTTTACGTTGTTCGCCAGTATAGAATGGGTGTGAGGCACTTGAAATATCGAGTGCGACGTATGGGTATTCTTTACCTTCGTATTCGCGAGTTACTTTTGATTTGATAGTAGAGCGAGTTAAAAAGTAAACGTCAGCGTTGGTGTCGTGGAATAAAACTTCTTGATAAGCTGGATGGATATCTGCGCGCATGGTTAGGTCTCTAGTCATTATCCTGCCCTTTGGTCTGCAGTTAGTATGCGTGGCATGAATCTTTATTTTGCTAAAAATTCACCCAAACACCCAACCGATTAAAGCCAACACAGGATGGATTGATAAAATTGGAAGCCGAATTTTACTAGATTTGCTTTATTTTTGCAAGTTATTTCCACTGCAGCCATTTGGTGAGGCTTGTATTTTCACCCGCTAACAGCGTCCATATTAGCGGTTGTTTAACATGCGAGTCGCTCACGGGTGGCACTTCAAGCACCAGCAGCTCATCACGGCGAAATACATGACACACGGCAGGGTCTTCACTAATTGTTTGGGTTTTAGCCGTAGATTTTAGCCATTTTTCGCTCGCCTTTAACCCATCAATTGCCACGATGACGTCATTAGCAGAAATCCCTGCAGCGGCGGCTTGGCTATTTCGCACAACACGTTGCACTTTTAACCCAGTAGGCTCGCTCATATATTTCATGCCCCAAGTAATATCATCGTCTTTTTGCTCAATACTCACACCCTGTTCTGACAACAGTTCAAATAGCGGTAATTCTGTGGTGCCGTCGATATAATTGGCTCTAAAATCTTGCCAAACCTCTTTGGGTAAACATTCATTCATGACGTCATCTAGATTGGCGTCCGTCATACCAAAACGGCGATTATCTTGGGCTTTGGCTTTATCATAAAAAACTTTTATCACATCAAAAATACGTTTGCCATGGTTTATCAAAGTCAAGTCTAAACATAACGCCACCAGCGCGCCTTTGTTGTAGTAGCTAATCCCGGCATTGGCGGTGTTCTCATCGCTACGATATAGTTTTATCCACGCATCAAAGCTTGATTCTGCCACGCTTTGCAAGGCGCGCCCGTGGGTTTGATAGTAGCGATTGATTTGTTCGGCAAGTAGCTTTAGATAGCTATGTTGCGAAATAACCCCGCTTTTTTGTAGCATAAAATCATCCACATAACTGGTAAAGCCTTCAAACACCCATAGCAAGGTGGTGTAAGTCTCTTGGTTAAAATTGGCGGTTAAAAAGACTTCGGGACGCACGGTTTTAACCCACCACGCATGAAAATATTCATGGCTACACAAGCCCAAAAAGCGTTGATAACTCTCGCTTGGCTCAGCTTGTTCAAAAAATGTGGGTAGGTCATCTCGTGGGGTAATCAAACTGGTACTGGCAAGGTGCTCAAGCCCGCCATAGTCGCTTGAAGTTGCTATGGTCATAAACAGATAATCATCAAACGGCGTATCACCGAGCCAATCGACATAGCTTTGACAAATTTTGCTAAGGTCAGTTTCTAGCCGTTCAAGGTCGCTGTGGTGTACGCCAGAAATCACAAATCGGTGGGGAATGGTGTTTTCGCCACTTTTTACATCGAACCAAAATTCATCTTGCTCAGCGATTTCAAACGGGCTGTCGGTGAGTTGCTCGTAGTTGTCGGCAGTTAGCTGATAGATGGTTTGTTCGGCTTGTTGGTGCATTTTTTCGGGTAAAACAGTGGCTAGGCTGACTTCCACGCCGTTTACCTCATAAAAGTCTTGCGGGCAAATGAGTTCGGCTTTAATCGCTTGGTTTTCTTGCCCTTGTACCGCTAATGCTAGGGAGGTGAAGTTGCCGTACAGGCGAGTTTCATCGACATATGCCCCACGCACGGATAAGTCATAAGCATAGACTTCATAAGTGACGCTAATGCGGTCGCCTTGTTTGGCGTGGATTTGCCAGTGGTTTTTATCAAGTTTTTTAAGGCGTTGATTGTTCTTGGCGTTGGGGTCATGGATGGTGGCAGTGACTGCCGTAATGTGTTTGCTAAATTCTCGAATCATATAACTACCCGCAATCCAAGCAGGTAGCCAAACGATTGGGTTGTCGTTGTCCGCAGTAAACGTAAGCGTGACATCGACAAGGTGTTCGCGGAAGCGTTTAAAGTCGAATTGATAATGAATTTTGTTCATGATATTTTCTTTTTCAATTTTACGAAATTTTAAATAGATGCTAGGATAAAACAAAATTTTAACCCAAATTTTGTTTTTAGACCGAATTTTCTACAGGCAATCAACGATGAATTATTACAAATTGGATTTTTTCTAAGTTTTTTAACTTAGGAAAAATCTATTATGCAAAAACTTGAAAAAACTCACAAAAAAACCAAAGTTCAATATCGCAGTTCTGGGCGTAAGAAAATCTATTTTCCGTGGGAAAGTTGTCGTTATCCAAATTTACGCAATCAGATTTATAGCTACTTTAGAACGCAACAAGAACGCTCATTTCATTATTTGCACAAAGCGGAATATTGGGACTATAACATCAAGCTACGCCCCAAGCGTGGTAAGCATTTACCGCATATTTGGGATGACAAACCAACTTATGCGTTCAAATATGCAAAAAGTTGGAAACACAATTCTAAACGCCGTCATCAATGGTATCGTGAAAAAGATGGGTTTCGTGAAAAAATGCAATCTGATTACATTTTAACAGATTGATTTTGAGGATTTGCAACTTTATAATAAAGACAAGGAGTGGGCTAACGGTTTCCCGAAAGCCCCAGCGTTTTAGTTGTTCCAGCAACTGCCACGCTGTCTTGCGTCCGTCTAATAAGCGTTACTGCTTAACAGCATTAGGACAACAAGAACGATGATGATTAAACAGCGTTTCATCGTTCTTTACTCCGTTAAGTGTTAAGTCCAAGCTTAACGGCTCGTTTAGCATAACGTCACGCCAAACTCTGCTATTATATTTTTATGCTTGCAAAAAAGCCATATCAAAGCGATATGGCTTTTTTCATTTATAAATCCCCAAATTTCAACTTATCATGCCAATGTTTGTAATCGGGCATGACTCGTGCCACCTGCGCCCAAAATCGTGCCGAATGATTAGGCTCAATCAGATGACAAAGCTCATGCACCAACACATAATCCGCGCAGTCTGGCGGGAATTGCGCCAGCCAAACGGACAAGCGAATGGTTTTGGCTTGGGTGCTACAACTGCCCCATCGGGTTTTCATGGTATAGGGCGTGATTCTGCTGGCGGATTTACCCACTTTGTCTTGCCAAAAGGCTTGGCGGTTTTGGATAAATTGAGTGAGCCAAAATTTATAAATATGGCGTAAGGTTTTGGCAATATCCAATCGCGCCAGTTCGCTTGGTTTTATGTGGTGTTTTAACAATAAGTCTCTAAGCACAACCTGTTGCCCTTCAAAATAAATGTTGCTTTCAAGGGTCAAATTTGCCAAATCTTTAACATCATTGATATAGGCAGGTTTTTTGGCTTTAAGTTGTTTAAGTTTTCGTTGTTTTTGCTGACAATCAATTGCCCATGCAAGGCGATGTTCAAGCGATTGCATCAGCAGGTGTTGTGGCATACGCATGGGGTAAGACACGCTGAGCAAGCTGGTAAACGGTGCTTCATCAATCGATTTGATACGAAAGTTGATATGTTTGACCCGTTTGCTTTCAATCGCAAGTTTGATACCTTGCTCAGCGTAGGCGGTGAGTACAGTTTGCATAAATTTTAGCAATTATTGACGCAAATAATGCTCAAAAATCGCCCCAAAGTCATAATTACGAATGGTCTTTAAACGCTCGCCATAGGCATTTTCTACTTGTGCGACAGTTTGGTTGATGACATCCGGCAAATTGAGCACCACGTTTTCTGACAATTCGCGTAAGCTAAACATACTGGTGACGGTATTAAAGGATTTTTCTAGCACCGTTTCTTCATGGGCAATGCGTTTGCACTGCTCGCTAATCGCAGTCAGCGCCTTATAGATGTCGCGGATTTGCTCGATTTGATTTTTGTCGATATCAATCGAAAACGCCACACCGCCCAAGCTAAATTTTAGCTCAGCATCCATATCCATCGTGCCTGCGGTCTCAATCATGATATTGGCGGGCTGAAAATTGCGGTACGGATAGCGTTTTAGCAAGCGTTTTTTACTGGTCGCCGACTGCCCATCAAGGTGGATAAAGGCGACATTGGTAAAGCAATATTCGTCCATTTTTGACTTAATCACAAAATAAATGCGCTCGTTATCTTCATGAAAAATATAGTCATCAATATCGGTTTGGTTAAACTGACTGGCTGGGATGATTTTACCGATGTCACTTAAACCCAATGCATCTGAGGCAAGATTTTTAAACATAGTCACTTCCTGTTTTATCCATAAAAATTGTTAAAAACGCTGTCTGTGCGAAAAACTGTTTTCGATAACATAACACAAATATCACATTGGCAACATAGATGTCATGCTGATTACTGGCTATGATAACGCCATAACACTGATAATAAACAATAAATGAAAATGAAGGAACAACAATGAAAGCCAAACCAACATCTAGCAATTTGACCGATATTGATTCGGATAGTTTTACTGTGCAATTGGATGATGAATCCTTGTCATCAAGCCATATTGAAGCGGGTGAAAGTGGTTTGACCCCGATTCATCGCCAAAATATTGATGAGCAGCGGATTGATGAATTACTGGTTGAGGATAGCTTTAGCGAAGAGCACTATCCGACTATTGGTGATATCGCTGACCCTGATGCCGCAGATGAAAGTTATAAAGACTGATTTTCTGTTCTGAAATTTTTTGTATTTAAAGGTCAAAAAGAAACACCAAAAAGGTTGGTAAGCTACCAACCTTTTTTATTAGCTTGCTGTTAATAAGACTTGCTATTAATGCGCTTAATAATCCGCTTTAATCTCAAGCTTTAACAATAAGTCTTAATACCATCCTTGCAGATTTTGTTGCCACGCTTGCACGTGTGGCAATGCCAATGATTCAAACAAGTCAATATGCGCAGCATCTACATTAAGTGCAGGGATATAATGATAATCCCCACCGCCATTGGACTGGAATGTCTCTCGATTTTCGACTGCCAACTCTTCTAACGTCTCTAAGCAATCTGCCGAAAATGCCGGACTTAGCACCTGCACTGACTTGATCCCTTGCTTGCCCCACTCGGTTAAGGTGACATCCGTATAGGGTTTGACCCATTCTTGCTTACCAAAGCGTGATTGAAAACTACATTCCCACTCATGACGCTCAAGCCCCAACACTTGCGCCAAATGCGCTGCCGTACAGCGACAGCGTCTGGCATACGGATCGCCTTTTTGCTCATATGGCTCTGGAATCCCGTGAAAACTCAATAGCAGTTTTTCAGGTTTGCCATGTTCATCTTGGAAGCGTTTGACGCTCTGGGCCAAGGCTTGGATGTATTGCGGATGGGCAAAATAATCTTTGACAAAGCTGATGCTGGGTAAATTACGCTGCTTAAGCCCCCATTTGGCGACGACATCAAACACCGCGCCAGTGGTGGAACCGGAAAACTGCGGATAAGCTGGCAACATTACGATTTGCTCTACTTTTTTGGCATTTAGTGCCGATAGCACATCTGTTAACGCAGGTTTGCCATAGGTCATGGCAGCATGGACGCTTACTTTGCAAGGCAGTTGATGTTGGTCAAAACGCTGCTGCAACAAGTCCACTTGGGCAAGCGTGATTTTACGCAGTGGGGAATCACCGTCCCACACGCTAGCATAGGCGTGGGCAACCCGTTTGGGGCGACTGCGTAGCACAAACAAGTTTAAGATGATTTGCCAGATAAACTGCGGGATTTCAATCACGCGCGGATCGGACAAAAATTGTTTGAGATAGCGGCGCACCGCTGCTTCAGTTGGTGCATCGGGTGTTCCCAAATTCACAAGGACAACGGCAATTTCAGGTGGGTTGCTTGGCTTCATAATTTGTCTTTAATCCAAAAAATCATAAAAAAAGTGGGGTTAAGATTAGCATATTTACTAAGGTGCGCGTACTGGATAATCACCTAAAATTGCTCAATTGTTGCATTTTTTAAGCTATATTTGAATCAATGACAACCTATCCCACCCATCACCAGTAGGGCATCCACTAGGCGAGAATTTTGTTCAGAGGATACGGGGCTTTTAGCATGACTTTTAACAGGTCTTTCAAAGATTGCGTTTTGTGAGGGGCTGCTAGCTGACTCACCGTCTGATTGGTGGTTATGCTGTTTGGGCTGGTGGCTTTGGTGGCTGTTTGGATGGCTGACCATTGTATCGCTTGTAACTGTACTAGCATTGGCAGCCAAAACCGATGTTGGCTGATGAAACGCTAAATACGTCAATGCCAAAAATCCCGTGAGCGCCAATCCCGTGAGCGATAGGAATGTATGGTGGGGTGATGATGCTAAATTTGGCATTTGAATTCCAAGTTGTGATAACCCATATAAACCCTTACAATAGCTATACTTTTAATGCGTTATCAATCAAAAATTAGTGAGAAAGCGGGTGAGCACACAGCAACACAAACCACATGCCAAGATTTTACCTGAAGCTGAATTGACTGTCCCCAAAAATTTTGACGACGATCATCCTATTAGTTTTGCCAAATCTGGTGGCAAATCTGTGGGTATCGTCACACCGCAAAAAATTCATTTTGATACCCCATTGACGCTAGAATGCAATCGCACGCTGCCGTTTTTTGATTTAATGGTGGAAACTTATGGCGAGCTCAACGCCGATAAATCCAATGCGATATTGATTTGTCATGCGCTATCGGGCAGTCATCATGCGGCTGGCTATCATAGCAGCGATGATAAAAAAGCCGGCTGGTGGGATACTTTTATCGGTCCTGGCAAAGCGATTGATACCACGCGTTTTTTTGTGGTGTGTCTTAACAACATTGGTAGCTGCTACGGCTCGACCGGTCCAACCAGTACCAACCCAGAAACCGGCAAGCCGTATGGTCCAGATTTTCCCTTAGTCACCATCAAAGACTGGGTAAAAACACAAGTCATGCTCTCTGACTATCTGGGCATTGACATTTGGCATGCCATTGTTGGTGGCTCAATGGGCGGCATGCAAGCCATGCAGTGGTCAATTGACTATCCGGGTCGGCTGAAAAAATGTGTGGTCATTGCCAGCACGCCCAAGCTGTCTGCGCAAAATATCGCCTTTAACGAAGTGGCACGCCAATCGATTTTATCCGATCCTGATTTTTGTGAAGGACGCTATATCGAGCAAGGCAAAATCCCCAAACGCGGCTTGATTTTGGCGCGTATGGTCGGTCATATCACTTATCTCACCGATGAAGCGATGCGGGTGAAATTTGGACGCGATTTGAAAGCCGGCAAGCTGATGTTCAATTACGATGTAGAATTTCAAGTGGAAAGTTATTTACGCTATCAAGGTGAGCAGTTTAGTGAACGGTTTGATGCCAATACCTATTTGCTGATGACTAAAGCCTTGGATTATTTTGACCCGGCGCGCGGCGCGATTGCGGATGACAGTCTCAATGATAGCTTGACTGATACCGATGCGCTACGGTTGGCATTGGCAAATACCCAATGTAAGTTTTTAATTATATCCTTTACCACCGATTGGCGGTTTAGCCCAGAGCGCTCGCAAGAAATTGTGGATGCGCTAATTGCCAATGGTAAGCCCGTAAGCTATATCAATATCGATGCCGCCTATGGGCATGATTCGTTTTTGTTTGATATTCCGCTGTATAATCAAGCCGTTAGGAATTTTTTAACCGCTTAATTTTGGAAAATAGCCATGCTTATCATTGATGAAGAACAGAAATTTGGCATCTTATGGGAAAAGGTGTGGACTTCGGAAGATAAAGATTTTATTTATGGTGTTGTTCAAATCATCATTGATGATGAAGTTTTTCCCAAAAAAATGTCTTTTAATGACACCATAAATGTGGTTTTTCACAACATGAAAAAGTCTTTTTCTCAGCCTTATTACTTTCCAGGAAACACAGGTGAAGAACTTGGCTCAAAGCCTGTCACAAGTAGCCAATTAAGTTATGGCGAAGTGACTGACATTTTTCAAATCGAATTAGCCGATATTGGAATGTGTCATGATGGATGGAATAATTACGGTAGTTTAGTTTTGAATCTAGGTTATGACGGTGAGTTTGAACGCTTATTTTATAGTGAAGATAATGGCGAAACTTTTCGTGAACTTCGTTTAAAACGGGGAACAGTTGAAAAAGTTGTCATGAGCTTACCCGACAAATTACTAGATAGTTAAAATATAAAAATCAAAAAGGTAAAAAATGAAAATCGACCATCAACTTGCTGAACGCTGGATCAAACCCAATGCCAAAGTCTTGGATTTAGGCTGTGGTAACGGTGATTTACTCGCGCATTTGCAAAATAAATTGGGCGTGTTTGGCTATGGTATCGAAATCGACCAAACTAAAATCAATGACTGTGTTACCAAAGGCGTCAACGTCATTGAGCAAGACTTAAATGATGGGTTAGCGCGGTTTGCCGACGCAAGCTTTGATACGGTGGTGATGGCGCGCGCCCTACAAGCGGTTAAAGAACCAGACCAACTCCTCCTCGACATGGTACGTGTTGGCAAAGAAGTGATTGTCACTTTCCCTAATTTTGCACATTGGCAAAACCGTATTCACTTGGGTATCAAAGGTATGATGCCAATGTCTGAAGCCCTGCCGTTTGCTTGGTACAACACGCCCAATATTCACTTGTGTACCTTTAAAGACTTTGAAAAGCTGTGTGATGACAATGACATCCGCATCATCAATCGTTTTGCGGTACAAGAAAGTGAAAAGCCCTATCCTTGGCTACTTGCACAAATCATCCGCAAAAACCCCAACTTACTTGCCGATGTGGCCATTTATCGGGTTACCAAAAACTAAGCTGTTTTATCGCTGATTCTATGCCTATGAAAATTTGGTAAGCGGATAAATTATAGTCTAGTCTAACAATATGTCACAAAAGTAAAGCCCTACACGACACCAAGTGTCGCAAGACTTTGTTTCCTCTGTGAAATATTGTAACAACTGTTTACATTTTCCCTTAAATATTTGAAACGCAAAGCAAACAGTGTTAACCTAAAACAATCAAAAGATTGCGTTATCCTATTAAAACATAACGAACAGCTAAATCATTGTAAAATTTAAGATTTTCTGTTAATTCGTTTACCTATTTATTAAGTTATTTTATCTAAACCTAGGCAAGCTTGCGATGGCTGCAGCTTGATACTCGGAGTTGGTTATGAAATTATTAAAAGTCACCGTATTAACTGCATTTTTAGGCTTATCTGGCGTTGCAAGCGCTGAACTGGTTGCCAATATTCCACTCAATGGCTCACGCTATGACAGCATGGAACCGATGGCATTACTAAGCCAAGCTAAATCTGGCAACCAACAAGCCCAATTCTTCCTAGCCAAACGCTACCAAAAAGGTCTCGGCATTCAGCAAAACTTCCAACAAGCCATCCAGTGGTACACCACCGCCGCCAAACAAGACATTGCACCTGCACAATTAAATCTTGCCATGATGTATATCCGTGGCGAAGGCGTGCAGCCTAATGCTGGGCAAGCGCGTTATTGGTTAGAAAAAGCGGCAAAACTGGGTGATAACCGTGCCAGCTATACCCTAGCCATGCTAGATGAAAAAGAAAAGAAATTGGTCGATGCCTACAAATGGTATGACCTAGCGGCTCGAGACGGCATGCTATCAGACCAAGTACGCACCCGCGCGCAAAGCAAAATCGGTCAATTGGCATTAAACTTGTCCTCACAAGACATCGCCACTGCACGTAGCCGTGCGGATTCTTGGTTCCAAAGCAAGTAAATTTAATACAACGAATGTTTGGTTAAGTGTTAACCTAACCATTAAAGTCTATGAAACCCTAGTATTTACTAGGGTTTTTTGTTTTTATGGGTTAAATTAATCAAGATTGCTCGGCGCGCATTGATTGTATGAAATCGCGCATTTATCCTCTGTTGCCGTAAAACCACCGACTTCAGGCGGTGGATATAAGGCAACTCCGTAACCATGCTTACGCACAAAATTTTGCTAAATGTGTTAAAATAAACCCATGAAAACACTCAAGTTACGCATACGAGATAAACACGCAGACCAATTAAACCGCCTAAGCGGTTCAGTCAATTTCGTGTGGAATTATGTCAATGATTTGAGTTACAGACACCTACAAAAAACTGGCAAGTTCTTTAGTGCTTATGACCTAAACGACTACACCAAAGGTAGCGGTGAACTACTTGGCTTACACAGTCAGACCATCCAAGCCATCAACGAAACCCACGCCAAAAGCCGTAAACAATTTAAAAAGGCTAAATTATCATGGCGAACCAACAACCCAAACTCTAAGCGTAAAAGCTTGGGTT
>NZ_DALZSV010000032.1:0-27079 GCF_032014955.1 Moraxella sp. CTOTU47724 | reverse complement strand
AGCGTGCTTTACGCCTTATCGGGCCCAGTAACTGCGGTTTGGAGCAAGTTTAAACGTAAATCTGTTTAGCGCTACTTTAGGTTTTTTTGTTTCAGTAGCAATTTTTTTTAGAAACGGATGTTCAAATAGTACAAAAACTGGCATGATGAGCGTATCGTTTTCATGCCCGTTTTTTTTGGGTAACATGATGCGTTGTTCAAGGATATGAACCATTAATTTCCTCATAAGGAGTATGAGATGCACCGTCAGGCTGATTTAATCCACCCTGCTTTTAACCTAACCAAAATTTTTATCTCCGTGTGTTTGGCATCAACCTTAGCCGCTTGTGGTAGCGATAATGATTCCACTACAACGCCACCTGCCAAAACAGGCGTTGCTTCACTGCCCACAGGTAATTTAATCAAAGATCCATTAACGACCAAAAATCTCACCGCCAGCGCCTTAACCCAGTTATTTAATACCACAGACCCCGATTTTAGCAAAGTTGCAGCCACGCCCAAGTGCGGTGTGCGTGTAGAATACATGCAATATGATACCGTCGATGTCAAAGGTAATAAGACCGATGCGACGGGTGCTGTGTTTATTCCGACAGGCACGGATGCAAGCTGTAGCGGCAATCGACCCATTGTACTCAATGCCCACGGTACGGCAACGACCAAAGCCTATAATTTTGCAGAAGTCGGTAATGCCAACAATGAAGCAGGACCGGCGGCGACATTGTTAGCGGCTTTGTTTGCAGGGCAAGGCTATGTGGTTATCTCACCCAATTATGCAGGTTATGACAAATCAAGCCTAGCTTATCATCCGTACCTCAATGCACAGCAGCAGTCACACGAGATGGCAGATGCGTTAAAAGCAGGCAGGGAAGTGGTACGCCGCACCGGCAGTGCAACCAATGTCGCTGACAATGGCAAATTGTTTATCACAGGTTATTCCCAAGGTGGCTATGTCGCCATGGCAACCACGCGCTATCTTGAAACGCTCAAAGAACCTGTGACAGCGGCGCTGCCAATTTCTGGACCCTATGCTATGGAAGCCTTTGGTGATGTGGTATTTGGTGGCAAAGTCATGCTCGGTGCGACTTTTTTTGCCCCGCTGATGGCTCGCAACTATCAAGAGCAGTATGGCAATATTTATGCCAAACCCAGTGACATGTTTGCGCCAGCCAATGCCGATGAAATCCCCTCGCTACTACCTAGCACCAGCATGACTGATATGCAGCTCGTTTTAAGTGGTAAATTGCCTGCCTCAGCGATGTTTCAAAAAGCGCCCACTGGCAATTCAACGCTGGATGCGTTATCACCGTCTGACCCAGCATTTAGCTTTGGCTTTGACACGACGCAGTATTTAATCAAAAATGACTACCGATTAGAGTACTTGGCAGATGCCCAAAAAAATGTCGATTGGGCAGTGCCTTATTTACAAGGTTATACCAACTATAACCCAGTGCCTGCTACACTGCCTGAACATCCCCTACGTAAAGCGTTAAAAGCCAATGACTTGCGCGGCTATTTACCAACAATGCCTGTCATTATGTGTGGTGGTAACCAAGATCCGATGGTGTTCTTTGACGTCAATAGTAGTTTAATGAAAAAACTATGGGACACAGATACTAATAAAACTAGCGCGACCAAGTTGGGAATTATTGATATTGATGTCACCAATCGTGCAACGCGTCAAAAACCGGTTTATCAAACGTTAGGTTTTGATACCGTCAACAATAATAGCATCCAGTCTCAGTCAGAAAAAATGCAGGCAGGATTTGCTAGCAAAGTGCAAAATATTGCGGCAAATGCGGCTGCCAACGGGGGCAATCCATCACAAGCCGTTGCTATGCAATATCATGGTTTAGTCACGCCATATTGTATGGGTGTGGCACAGACATTGTTTAGCCAGTTCTAAATTTGTCATATCTACTAAACATATACGTATATAACTGACTCCAATTTAACAAAGCCTGTTTATCAACAGGCTTTGTCATTAGACAGTTTGATATCGAGCCTCAGATTTAATCCGATTATTTTATAGCTTGTAAAAATAACTGGTAAAGTTTGGGCAGTTTGCCATGGGGGTAAAATAACACCCGTCAAAGCATGATATTTTGATGTTACCGTCGACATTTGGCGGTGGGTTAACTGCTAAATCATGCGTTTTATGCTATAATTGTTCCTTTTTACTATCCTAAAAATATTACGTCATCTGTGTTACTTTTCTAAAAGTTTTGATTGGGGTTTTTTGCAGCTTTTGGTCAAAATTGCGCATTGCTTTTAAACGCATGGTTGTTAACTTAGCTATCGCCTTGAAAAGTAAAATAAATAAGATGACTCGTATATTTAAGTAGCTTGATAAAAGGAGCGTGCATGTCCACCGATTCCGTTAGCCCGATTGGCATCGTCGATGAATTAAAACAATCTTATCTCGACTATGCCATGAGCGTAATTGTCTCCCGTGCTTTACCTGATGTGCGTGATGGGCTCAAACCTGTTCATCGCCGTGTGTTATACGCGATGCATGAATTATCAAACGACTTTAACAAACCTTACAAAAAATCGGCGCGTGTGGTCGGTGATGTTATCGGTAAATACCACCCACATGGCGATACTGCAGTGTATGACGCGATTGTGCGTTTGGCGCAGCCGTTCTCAATGCGCTATATGCTCATCGATGGTCAAGGTAATTTTGGCTCAGTGGATGATGACCCTGCCGCAGCGATGCGTTATACCGAAGTGCGCATGCAAAAACTTACTCACCAAATGCTGGGTGATTTGGATAAAGACACTGTGGATTGGGAGCCAAACTATGATGGTTCAGAGCAAATGCCAAGCGTCATGCCAGCCCGTATTCCAAATTTGCTTGTTAATGGTGCCACAGGCATTGCGGTGGGTATGGCGACCAATATGGCGCCACATAATCTGACCGAAGTGATTAATGCGTGTTTGGCGTATGCCGATGATCCGCACATCTCGGGTGAAATGCTTATGCAGTACATCACCGGTCCTGATTTCCCAACAGGCGGTATCATTTATGGCCGCTCAGGCATTGTCGATGCTTATCGCACCGGTAAAGGTCGCCTGCATTTGCGCGGCAAATATCACATCGAACCGATGAGTGAAACGGGCGCCAATAAAGAGCGTGAGCGTATTGTATTTACCGAGATTCCGTATCAAACCAATAAAGCAAAACTGATTGAAAAAATCGCAGAATTGGTACGCGATAAAAAACTTGAAGGCATTAGCGAGATTCGCGATGAGTCAGATAAAGATGGCATGCGTATCGCTATTGACTTAAGACGGGGTGAAAACGCAGAAGTCATCGTTAACAATCTATTTATCCAAACGCCTTTAGAATCGAGTTTTAGTATCAACATGGTTGCCTTAGATGAAGGTCAACCTAAAATCATGACGTTGCGGGATTTGATTGCCGCCTTTATACGTCACCGCCAAGAAGTTGTGACTCGCCGTACTATTTTTGAACTCAAAAAAGCACAGGCGCGTGGTCATTTGCTCGAAGGACTAACCATTGCCCTTGCCAACATTGATCGCATTATTGACACTATCAAGGCATCGGCAAACCGCCAAGAAGCCCGCGATAACTTACTGACCAATACTTGGCAGTCAGGTGGCGTGATTGCCATGTTAGAGGCAGCAGGCAGTCATTCGATTCGCCCCGATGTGATTGAAGGCGAAGACCTAAATGCCCCATATGGACTGATTGATGACAACCAACATTATCGTCTATCGCCTGACCAAGTCAATGCTATTTTGGATATGCAGCTGCACCGTTTAACAGGGCTAGAGCAAGACAAGCTACAGCAAGAATTCAAAGAAATCTTGGCACTCATTGCCCAATTACAAAGCATCTTGGATAACTTTGACCAATTAATGCAAGTAATCAAAGACGAATTAATCCAAATCCGTGATGACTTTGGCGATGCACGCAAAACCCAAATCGTCGATAGCCGCAGTGACTTTAGTCGTGCAGATTTGATTCCTGAACAGACCGTTGTGTTGACTGTTTCACGCACGGGCTATGCCAAAACCCAGCCTATCAGTGACTACATCGCCCAAAAACGCGGGGGTAAAGGAAAGTCAGCCACTGCCATGAAAGC
Organism: Moraxella sp. CTOTU47724; assembly: GCF_032014955.1. Classification (NCBI taxonomy): domain Bacteria; kingdom Pseudomonadati; phylum Pseudomonadota; class Gammaproteobacteria; order Moraxellales; family Moraxellaceae; genus Moraxella; species Moraxella sp. CTOTU47724. The sequence goes on along the minus strand of NZ_DALZSV010000032.1, from coordinate 22,971 downwards.
AGATGACGTCATTGACCATATGGTGGTCACATCCACGCATAACAACGTGATGATTTTTACCGATCGGGGCCGTGTGTTTGGGTTACAAGTGTTTGAAGTGCCTATTGCCAGCCGTGGTTCGCGTGGCCGTCCGATGGTCAATCTAATTGCATTGGATGCCGATGAAAAAGTCACCGCCATCTTGCCTGTGACCGAAGACGACAAGCAAAATGACAATAGCTATGTGTTCTTTGCAACCGCATCGGGTATGGTAAAACGCGTCCAATTGTCACAATTTAAAAACCTTCGCGCCAACGGACTTCGCGCTGTTGAACTTAACGACGGCGATAACTTAATTGGCGTTGCCATTACCGATGGCGAGCAAGACATCATGTTATTCTCCAATGAAGGTAAAGCCATTCGCTTTAATGAAAGTAAAATCCGTGCGATGGGTCGTACCGCAAAAGGGGTACGCGGTATGCGGGTGATGCTACTGGCCAATCAAGGTATCGAAGACGAGGACACCGAGCTTGAAGACGATAGCCATGATGACCAAGACAATGACAGTGTCGTTGCGGTTAGCCGTGTGGTGTCGTTAGTTGTAGCCCCACAGCAAGGCGAGATTTTATGTGCTTGTGAGCGTGGCTTTGGTAAACGTACCCCTGTCTCTGATTTCCCTGTCAAAGGTCGTGGCGGTAAAGGCATTATCGCCATCAAAACCACGGCGCGTAATGGCGAGCTGGTGCAGGCGTTAGCGGTAACCGATGCCGATGATATTGTGCTGATTTCTGATGCAGGCACGCTGGTGCGTACACCTGTCGGACAAATCGCGCAAACAGGTCGTAATGCGCAAGGGGTCACTCTGATTCGTATTTCAGAAGATGAATCATTGGTCTCCATCGCTTTGGTTGAAGGCGGTAGTGAAGACGAGCTGGACGAAGATAGTTTAGAGGCAGCATTGGCTGACAATATCGCGCAAGATGGTACTGATTTACGAAACAGTGCGGATTTGCAAGACATCGAGTTGTCTGAAGCCTTGCAGCAAGATGGTTTACTAAAAGCCGATGCACAACAGCTAGATGACTAATTTGTAGCCTTGCTATTTATAACCTCGCTTTATCAAACCAGCTTATCAATCAATAAGCTGGTTTTTTTTCGCTGAATTCTACAATTTCGCAACAGCCAGCAAGTTTAAAGCCTTATAAAATTTAAAGTTACTTTGTTCCAACAATCCTATTACATTAAAAGACGAGTATACCCATGTCAAAACTGCATCTACATCACCTTGAAAAATCACGTTCATTCCGAATTCTTTGGCTATTAGAGGAATTAGAACTGCCTTATCAGTTGACTAAGTACGAGCGCCATCATGGTTTGGCGCCCAAGTCTTTGCAAAAAATTCACCCGATGGGTAAGGCACCTATCCTGCAAGATAATGGAAAAACGCTGATTGAATCAGCCAATATCATTGAGTATTTGATTGACAACTATGACCATCCAACCGACCAGCAAGATGCACAGCCAATCTCACAACTGGTGCTGAATAAAAAATTTCGCCCAGATTATGGGAGTGAGGCGTATGAACAGTATCGATATTGGCTGCATTTTACCGAAAGCTCGTTGATGCCCTTGCTTATTATCCGACTGGTATTTGCTACCATGATAAAAAAATCACCGATAGGTATCAAGCAAGTGGCAAAATTACTCAAATCAGGGATAGACAAATCTTACCTGAATCATTCATTAACCGAACAGCTCAAAATGCTAGATAAGCATTTGGGTAGTAATGAATGGCTTGCTGGCAACCAATTTAGCGGCGCTGATATACAGCTTGAATTTGGCATAAACGCCATGCTAGAAACCCATAGTTTAGATGCAAAATACGCTAACATTCACAATTGGTTAAAAAAATGCCAAGCTCGCCCAGCTTATCAAAAAGCGGTTGATAAGTGTTGATGATTGACTGTCAAGCGATTTAACGCTTTTATTGCTTTACTTTGTCGATAAATTTACTATATGGTCAGAAAAAATAGTTGTTTTTTTACCTTTATTTCATAGCTAAATACCTATCAAAAATTAGCGAAAATACTGAAACATTTTTTTTTATGTAAAATATTGCTATCGCTATTTATAACAATGTTTTGTGTGTAATAGTTGAATACTTTGAGTCGTTTACAACCTAGCTCCATTCTAGGTTATTTCCATGGATGGATGCCATTGCCAGAAGGAACGAAAAATGCAATATCAGTATTTTAAAGACCCTGATAGTCAAGAAACCCAAGAATGGCTTGACGCCTTTGATTCGGTGATCAAGTCAGTGGGAAAAAAACGTGCCACTTTTTTACTAAAAGCCATCTATGATAAGGCGGTACAAGAAGGGTTGCGCGTTAACCGCCTTGATACTGCTTACATCAACACTATTCCGGTAGAAGATCAGCCCTCCTATCCCGGTGATTTAACCCTAGAGCGTAAAATTCGCGCTATTATTCGTTACAATGCGGTGGCGATGGTGATGCGTGCCAACAAAAATGACGACGACTTAGGCGGTCACCTAGCGACGTTTGCCTCAAGCGCGACGTTATACGAAACAGGTTTTAACCATTTTTGGCGCGCAGCGAGTGAAAGCTTTGGCGGTGATATGATTTATTATCAAGGTCATGGTTCGCCAGGGATGTATGCTCGCTCATTTTTAGAAGGTCGATTGACTGAAGAGCAGCTAACAAATTTTCGCCGTGAAGTAGGGGGCAAAGGGCTATCTAGCTACCCACACCCTTATTTGATGCCTGACTATTGGCAGTTCCCAACCGTGTCTATGGGTTTAGGCCCAATCATGTCAATTTATCACGCGCATGTGCATCAATATCTTGAAAATCGCGGCTTGATTCCAAAAGAGGGTCGCAAGATTTGGGCATTCTTGGGCGATGGTGAAACCGACGAGCCAGAGAGCCTAGGTGCTATCTCACTAGCCGGTCGCGAGAATCTAGAAAATCTGATTTGGGTGATTAACTGTAACTTACAGCGCCTAGATGGTCCGGTACGTGGTAACGGTAAAATCATCCAAGAGCTTGAATCCGTGTTTCGCGGTGCAGGCTGGCGGGTGATTAAAGTTATTTGGGGCGGTAAATGGGATACGCTACTAGATAAAGACCATACGGGCGCGCTCAAACATCGTATGCTTGAGACCCTCGATGGTGAATATCAAGTCTATAAAGCGCGTGATGGTAAATTTGTCCGTGACTATTTCTTTGGTAAATACCCAGAACTTGCCGAGATGGTCAAAGATTGGACTGACGAAGAAATCCAAAATTTAGACCGTGGTGGTCACGACCCGATGAAGGTGTATGCCGCATTTAGTGAGGCCATGAAAGCCAAAGGTCAGCCGACGGTGATTTTGGTTAAAACCGTCAAAGGTTATGGCTTATCTAACCAAAGCCAAGCGGTCAACAAGACCCACCAAATCAAAAAACTCGAAATTGATTCATTAAAATATTTCCGTGACCGTTTTGATTTGCCATTTACCGATACGCAGCTTGAAGAATTGCCGTTTTATCGTCCTGATGAAAATTCTGCTGAAATCCAATATCTGAAAGGTCGCCGTCAAGCACTGGGCGGACATTTGCCCAATCGCCGTAGTGGTCATATTCCACTCGATGTCCCAGGGTTAGAGATTTTTGACAAATTACTTCAAGGTAGTGCAGGCAAAGAACAATCTACCACTATGGTATTTGTACGCTTGCTAGCGGCACTGCTAAAAAATAAAGCGCTGCAAGAGCGTGTGGTGCCGATTGTTCCTGATGAAGCCCGTACTTTTGGTCTTGAAGGTATGTTCCGCCAATTGGGTATCTACTCGGCATCGGGTCAAAATTATACCCCTGAAGACCATGAAGCCTTGATGGGTTATAAAGAAGCCAAAGACGGTCACATGCTTGAAGAAGGCATTAATGAAGCGGGTGCGATGAGTGCTTGGATTGCGTTAGCAACCAGTTATTCAACCAATGCGTTACCGATGATTCCTTTCTATATCTATTATTCGATGTTTGGTTTCCAACGCGTCGGTGATTTAGTTTGGGCCGCAGGGGATATGCAGGCGCAAGGCTTCTTGCTTGGCGGTACCGCAGGTCGTACTACACTCAATGGCGAAGGCTTACAGCACCAAGACGGTCATCAGTTGATTTTATTTAACACGGTGCCAAACTGTGTCACTTATGACCCATGTTATGGTTATGAGCTAGCGGTGATTGTACAAGATGGTCTGCGCCGTATGTATGGTGAAGGTGAACGGGTTTTCTATTATATCACCTTAATGAATGAAAACTACGAGCAACCAGCTATGCCAACAGAGGTAGAAGAAGGCATCAAAAAAGGCATGTACTTGCTCAAAGACAATGGTTCAAAACAAGTGCAATTGCTGGGTTCGGGCGTGATCTTACGTGAGGTTGAAAAAGCCGCACAAATTCTAGCTGAAGAATTTAACATCAATGCCAACGTGTGGAGTGTTACAAGCTTTAATGAACTCACTCGTGAGGGCATGGCATGTGATGAGTACAATCGTCTGCACCCATTAGATGAACAGCGTACGCCTTGGGTTACTGAGCAACTTGCCCAGCATGAAGGGATTGTAGTCGCCGCCACCGACTATATGCGCATTTTCTCTGAGCAAATCCGCGCCTACCTACCAGACAGTCGACCGTATGCTACCTTAGGTACCGATGGTTTTGGTCGTTCTGATAGTCGCCGCCAATTACGTAGTTACTTTAAAGTGGATGCCGCCCATATTGTGGTGGCAACGCTCAAACTATTGGCAGATGAAGGTGAAGTTGATGCGCGTTTGGTCAAAGATGCGATTAGTAGCTTAGGTATTGATGCCGATGCTTCACCTGCTTGGCATCCTCAAGTACAAATCGACCATTCTCCAGATGCCCCAGCGATTTTAGGCGCGCATCCAAAACCTGTACCAACCTTGGTTGAAGAGGATGATGAAGCGATTTCAGCAGACGGCAAAGCAGAAGATAAAGCCGATGCGCCAATTCTTAACGACAAACCTGAATAATAGAAATCAATAGTAGGTAATCAGCCACGTATTAGCGGCTGATTACCCACTTAGTAGAAATAAAAATTTAAGGATAAACCCATGGAAATCAAAGTTCCCGACTTAGGCGTTGATAGCGCCGAAGTCAGCGAAATTATGGTCAAAGTCGGCGATGTCATCAATGTGGACGATAACATTGTCTTATTAGAATCTGACAAAGCCTCCGTAGAAGTACCTGCAACATCAGCAGGGACTATCACAGCAATTAGTCTTCAAATCGGTGATAAGGTCAAAGAAGGTGATGTGATTCTCACCATTGATAGTGCAGGCAATAGCCAATCCAACACTGCACCTGTAGAGCAACCTACGCAACAGACAGACCAACAAGCAGCCCAATCTCACGAAGCTAAAGAAGCTAACGCGACTTCATCGCAAGCGCCGTCTATGGCTGCGCCAAATCAATCACAGCCAACATCCGCATCAGCTGAAGCAACCTATACATTGCCAGATTTAGGGGTGGATACCGCAGAAATTAGTGAATGGTTAGTCAAAGAGGGCGATACTGTCACTGCTGAACAACCGCTGGTATTGGTCGAATCCGATAAAGCCTCGGTCGAAGTACCGGCACCTGTCAGTGGAAAAATTGTCAAATTTTTAGTCAATGCAGGTGATACGGTCGCCAATGGTCAGGACTTTATCGTGATGGCCTCCCAATCAGCTTCGCAACAGCCATTAGCCAGTGACCCATCAGAACAAGTCGCTAGTCAAGCCAATTCAGCTGCAAACCAAAATCAGCCACCCGCTCAAACGGTATCTGCGCCTCAATCATCCACACCCGCTGGTAAACAAACCTTTGGTTTGCCTGATTTAGGGGTAGAATCGGCACAGATTAGTGAATGGATGGTCAAAGTAGGCGATGAGATCACAGCAGAACAACCATTGTTATTGGTAGAATCCGATAAAGCCTCGGTGGAAGTCCCTTCGCCAGTCGCCGGTAAAGTGGTTGAATTACTGGTTAACGCTGGCGATACCGTCACCAATGGTCAAGACTTTGTTGTGATTGAAGCGGCGGGGTCAGTGCAATCAGCATCACAGCCGCAAGCGACCACCAATACTGCTCAGCAAGAAATCGCTAAAACGCAAAATACCGCGTCGACTTCAACTAATAGCGCTACCACAACAGCTATCCAGTCAAGTTCACAGTCAAAACTGTCTGAAGCACAAATTAATGCCAAAAACGCCGCGGTTTATGCAGGGCCTGCGGTGCGCAAACTTACGCGCCAATTGGGTGTTGATGTCAGTGAAGTGATTGGTACGGGCGCTAATGGGCGTATTGTCAAAGAAGACGTGTTTGCTTATGTCAAAAATACAATAAAAGCAGTTAGCACACCCGCAGCAGCAAATAATATATCTGCGCCATCAGCGGCTCGCGCAGGATTACCTAATTTACCCGATATGAGTAAAACGGAAATTTGGGGAGAAATTGAGCGCCAAGATTTGACCCGTCTACAAAAAGTCTCAATTCCGCAGCTTAATTACAATACCTATTTGCCACAAGTCACCCAGTTTGATTTGGCAGATATTACCGATGTTGAAAAATTGCGTGGCGACCTGAAAGATGAGATGAAAAAAGAAGGGGTGAGTTTAACCATTCTGGCTTTCATCATGAAAGTAACTGCTTATGCACTGATGCAACATCCAAAATTTAACAGCCATTTAAGCGATGACAATACCCAGATTATTATCCGTAAATCCGTGAATTTAGGCTTTGCTGTAGCCACCGAGGAGGGTTTGACAGTCCCTGTCATTCAACGTGTAGAGCAAAAAGGTATCAAACAACTAGCGATTGAAATCGGTGAACTTGCCAAAAAAGCACGTGATAAAAAACTATCTGCCAAAGAGTTAACCGGCGCGTCATTTACGATTTCAAGTCAAGGCAATCTTGGCGGTACTTACTTTACGCCGCTGGTCAATTGGCCACAAGTTGCGATTTTAGGCGTGAGTGAATCTAGCATTCAGCCACGTTGGAATGAGACTAAAGGCGAGTTTGAGCCACGTTTAATGCTACCTTTGTCATTATCGTATGACCACCGTGTGATCAATGGTGCGGACGCTGCAGTATTTACCCGCTATATTGCAAAATTACTAGCAGATCCACGCCGCGTGTTGTTATAAATTGCAGCGCAAAAAAACCTAGCGTGTCATGTGCATGCTGGGTTTTTTAATGCCCAAAAAAAGCCCTTAGTCAAAACTAAGGGCTTTATGAATGCCAACAAGCTTATTTTTCGGTTTTTGCTAAGAAGAACCAAGTATCCAACACTGAATCGGGGTTCAGTGAAACAGAAGTAATGCCTTGTTCCATTAACCACATCGCTAGATCTGGATGATCAGAAGGACCTTGTCCGCAGATACCGATATACTTGCCTTGTGCGTTACAGGCATCGATAGCCATTTTCAGTAGTTTTTTAACCGCTGGGTCACGTTCATCAAATGATTGAGATACGATACCCGAATCACGGTCAAGACCAAGCGTTAACTGGGTTAAATCGTTTGAGCCGATTGAGAAACCATCGAAGTATTGTAAAAACTCTTCTGCCAATAAGGCATTGGTTGGCAACTCGCACATCATGATGACGCGTAAACCGTTTTCACCACGTTTAAGACCATTTTTCTCAAGCAGTTCTAGTACCTTACGCGCTTCTTCTGTCGTACGTACGAATGGAATCATGATTTCAACGTTGGTTAAGCCCATTTCATCACGAACACGTTTTAATGCGCGACATTCTAATTCAAAGCAGTCACGGAAGTTTTCTGATACGTAACGGCTGGCACCACGGAAACCAAGCATTGGGTTTTCTTCAGATGGCTCATATAGTTTACCGCCGATTAAGTTTGCATATTCATTCGATTTAAAGTCAGACATACGTACGATAACTTTCTTATCTTTGAATGCGACGGCTAGGGTTGAAATACCTTCAACTAATTTGTCAACGTAGAAATCAACCGGTGAAGCATAACCTGCCATGCGCTCTTGAATTGCCTGTACGATTTCGCGTGGTAGGGTGTTCATGTTAAGTAATGCTTTTGGATGCACGCCAATCATACGGTTGATGATGAATTCTAACCGTGCCAGACCCACCCCTTCATTAGGGATTTGGGCAAATCCAAAGGCGCGGTCAGGGTTACCCACGTTCATCATAATTTTAAATGCTAAGTCTGGCATTGACTCAATTGAGTTGTTTTGGATTTCAAAGTCCAATTGACCTTCGTAGATATAACCGGTATCACCTTCTGCACAAGATACAGTGACTGCTTGACCATCGGTCAATAGGTCAGTGGCGTTACCACAACCCACGATGGCAGGGACACCCAATTCACGCGCGATAATTGCCGCGTGACAGGTACGACCACCACGGTTAGTGATGATAGCAGCTGCACGTTTCATGACGGGTTCCCAGTCTGGGTCAGTCATATCAGACACAAGGACGTCACCTTCTTGTACTTTATCCATTTCATGGATTGAGTTAACTACGCGCACAGTACCTGCGCCGATACGTTGACCAATTGAACGACCTTCACAAATGACATCACCTTTTTCTTTAAGGATGTAACGCTCCATGACATTTTGGCTTTCACGGCTTTTTACGGTCTCTGGACGCGCTTGCACAATGAATAATTTGTTGCTATCACCATCTTTTGCCCATTCGATATCCATCGCATGACCATAATGTTTTTCGATGATTAACGCTTGTTTGGCAAGTTCAACCAACTCTTCATTGCTCAGTGAAAATTGGTTGCGTTCTGCTTTGTCCACTGGGACTATTTTGACTGATTTGCCCGCAGAGTGCTCGTCTGCATAAACCATTTTTTGTTGTTTGCTGCCGAGGTTGCGGCGAATAACCGCAGGTTTACCGGCATTTAATAAGGCTTTTGAAATATAAAATTCGTCAGGGTTCACCGCACCTTGCACGACCATTTCACCCAAGCCATGGCTTGCGGTGATAAATACCACGTCATTAAAACCACTTTCGGTATCAATGGTGAACATCACACCTGAAGTGCCTGTCTCTGAGCGTACCATGCGTTGTACGCCAGCTGATAATGCAACACCTGCATGCTCAAAACCTTTATGAACGCGGTAAGCGATGGCACGGTCATTGTATAAAGAAGCAAAGACTTCTTTAATAGCAATCAAGATATTGTCAATACCACGAATATTGAGGAAAGTTTCTTGTTGACCAGCAAATGAGGCGTCTGGTAAATCTTCAGCAGTCGCTGATGAACGAACCGCAACAGCGATGTCCTCGCCTTGGCTCATCTCGGCAAAGGCATCACGGATTTCTTGTTCCAAATCTTTGGGCAACTCTTGCTCAATAATCATGTCACGGATTTTCTTGCCCGTGGCAGTCAATGCCGCAACATCATCCACATCCAGACCTTGGAGCGCGTCTTTGATTTTGTCTTGAAGACCTGTACCGATTAAGAATTTGTTAAAAGCTTCAGACGTTGTTGCAAAACCACCTGGTACGCTTACCCCTAAATCTGTTAGGTGACTAATCATTTCACCTAATGAAGCGTTTTTACCGCCTACTTTGTCAATGTCGTTTTTGCCTAACTTGTCGAGTGAGATAACTTGTGCGTTCAAGGTGATAACTCCGTGAAATAAAGATTATTTTGAAAAGATTATAACGGTATTTCGTAGAAAATTCATCTTAAAAAATGATTTTCTAGCAAAAAATTTATAATTTTAAAAAAACTGTCAGCGATCAACAATTCAACTAAAATTTTGCTTGGATATCTTTGAGTTTAAGGGGATAAAAAACGTAGATAAGCCTTCAATGACAATAACTGATGGCTAATTTAAGGCAAATTAAGCATCGATTTGTTAGATTAAAGCCTACAAGTCACGTATAATAACAAACTCTCGACCTGTAAGACAAACGCCTGTAAGACAAATGATAGTGTATGCACTGATTACGACATTAATAGATATCGTTGACTGCAAAAGATGTAGTTAATGAATGAGGTTAACCCTCAGTATCATTTTAAACCCGTGTCAGTTTAAACCAGTATCAGTTTAAATTAGTATGGACGTATCTTGTCATTTTTTTGGATAATTTTTCATGACCATTGAGCAAATCAAAGCCACGATTCAAAATAAAGATGCCTTAAATTTTGCAAATTCGCAGTCGTTGCGAAGTGTGTTTTTTATCTCTGATGGTACCGCGATTACGTCTGAAACCCTAGGTCGCTCTATTTTAAGCCAATTTCCCACGGTACCATTTGAGACCCGGGTTATTCCTTATGTTGACACCCTTGATCGCGCCGATGAAGCGGTCAATCAAATCAATCTTGCCCACCAGCGTGATGGGGTAAAGCCGCTAGTCTTTGATACCATCGTTGATCCTGTGATTCGTGAACGAATCAATGGTGCAGATGCCTTTAACTTGGATATTTATGAAGGCTTGATCAGTAAAATTGCCGATGAAATCAAAGTACAACCTGCACCGCATACCGGTCATGCGCATGGGGATGTCGATTCTGAAAACTATAAATCGCGTATCGATGCGGTGCATTTTGCTTTAGACAATGATGATGGCGCGCGTACCACCCATTATGATGCGGCAGATATTATTTTGGTTGGCGTGTCACGTTCGGGCAAAACGCCCACCTCTTTATACCTAGCGTTGCAATTTGGTATTCGTGCGGCGAATTATCCATTGACTGAAGATGATTTATATGAAAATTCGTTGCCCAAAGCGTTGAAGCCCTACCGTGACAAACTGTTTGGTTTGGTGATTGACACCGATCGACTGGTGAAAATTCGTAACGAGCGCCGTGCAGGTAGCCGCTATGCAAGTTATCAGCAATGTCAGCAGGAATTGCGCGCCATTCAAGGTATTTATATTTCTCAAGGGATTCCAAATATTGATGTATCAACGATGTCGATTGAAGAAATCGCGACGCGTATTTTACAGATGACGGGGTTAAAACGCCGAATTGGTTAATGTAATCTCTTAACATACGGTTGATTTGTCGTATTTTATATTTAATTTAAAAATTTTTTATTCATTATCTTTTTTATTCATTATCAAGGCTTAAAATATGGGAGCTAATATGCCAAAAAAACGGATTAATGACAAAGTTACTCAAATTCCCCCTACAAACACTGACAATGAAAACATCTGTGATTCCAATACACAGTCAATTATTGAGCACCAAGAAAATATTACCGAAATTTTGGCAAAACCAACCAAAACTGAAATTTCGGACTCTGATAAAAAAGCCAATACCGTCAGTATCAGTGAGGACGATGAGGTCAAACATTTTGATGATGCATCGGTGCATTTTGATTTAATTAGCCCGCTAGATAACACCCGTATCAATTTAAAGCGTTATAAGCGTCAAGATGCCGTTAGCCATGCCTATGATTATGATGCTATTGTGATTGGCGCAGGACCCGCGGGTGAGGCAGCAGCGATGAAAATCGCCAAATCTGGGCAAAAAGTTGCCGTGATTGATCCACGCAAACAAGTGGGCGGTAACTGTACGCACGTAGGCACGATTCCAAGTAAAGCCTTACGTCAGTCGGTATTTAATATTATCGGTAATCGCCGCGATCCTATCTTAAACCAAGGCATTGACTATCATCAAATCCCACTCAATAAAGTATTAACCAAAGCGCGCGAAGTGGTGCGTAATCAGGTAGAAACCCATACCCGTTTTTATGAGCGCAATCAAATTGACTTAATCAATGGCTGGGCAAGTTTTAAAGATATCCATACCATTCATGTTGATATGAGTGATGGTACCGAGCAAGACATTACCTTTGAACAAGCCATTATTACCGTGGGTAGCCGTCCTTATCGCCCAGATTTGTTAGATTTTAGCCATCCTCGTGTGTTTGATTCTGATAAAATCCTACAAATGGATTATGTGGTACAGCGCATTATTATTTATGGTGCGGGCGTGATTGGCTGTGAGTACGCGTCTATTTTTACCGGTCTTGGCTATAAAGTAGATTTGATTAATACCCAAGAGCAGTTGCTTAGCTATCTGGATGATGAGATTTCTGACGCGTTGTCGCATGACTTTAGACAATTTGGCGTATTGATTCGCAACAAAGAAGAAATCGAACGGCTAGAAACTTATGATGACTGCGTGATTTTATATCTAAAAAGTGGTAAACGCATCAAATCAGATGCTATTTTATGGTCAAACGGTCGCTCAGGTAATACCGACAGTCTTAACCTTGCCGCCATCGGACTCACCGCAAATAGCCGGGGTCAACTCAAAGTCAATGAGCACTACCAAACCGATATCCCAAATATTTATGCAGCAGGGGATGTGATTGGCTGGCCATCGCTGGCATCGGCAGCTTATGACCAAGGACGCTGCGCCGCTGCTTATATGGTGGGCGATGAAAATGCACAACCTGTTCGCAGTGTGCCAACGGGTATTTATACCATTCCTGAAATTTCAAGCATTGGTAAAAACGAACAAGAATTAACCGCCGAAAAAGTGCCGTATGAAGTCGGTCAAGCCTTCTTCAAACACCTTGCCCGCGCACAAATCATCGGTGAGCGTAGTGGGGTGTTAAAAATACTATTCCACCGTGAAACCTTAGAGATTTTAGGCATCCATTGTTATGGCAATCACGCCTCTGAGATTATTCATATCGGACAAGCAGTGATGGAAAGTAAGGGCAGCAATACGCTAGAATACTTTGTGAATACCACCTTTAACTACCCAACGATGGCTGAAGCCTATCGCGTTGCTGCACTCAATGGTCTTAATCGGGTGTTTTAATGGCGCAGATTAATGTAAAGCTACAACCCCAGTACGTAAAATTACAACCGCAGTTACAACAAGCACTCTCTGAGTTAAAGTTGCAGTTATCGGATGAGCAGCAATTACAGCTCCTGTACTATCTACAGCAGCTGTTGTTTTGGAATAAAGCGTATAATTTGACCGCTATCAAAGATGACCAACAAGCATTAATCAAACATATCTTTGATAGTTTGTCGATTGTGCCATTTTTGCCAGCCGGTGATTTGCTAGATATTGGGACGGGTGCGGGTTTGCCAGCGGTGATAGTTGCCATTTGTCAGCCACAACGTGCGGTGACAGCACTCGATAGCAACCAAAAGAAAATTCGCTTTATCAAACAAGTCGCCAGTGAATTGGGGTTAAAAAATCTAACACCGGTTGCCAGTCGTATCGAAGCACATGAAGGCACTTATCAAGTGATTACCTCAAGGGCGTTTGCGTCGCTGGTGGATTTTGTCACCCATAGTCAAAGCAAATTGGCAGACAATGGTATCATTTGTGCAATGAAGGGGGTTGAACCTGTTGACGAGATTCAAGCCCTTCAAAATGACTGGCAAATTAACACCCAAGTGTTAACCGTGCCAGAGCTCTATGAATCACGCCATTTGATTTATTTGCAAAGATAAACATCCTATCATTTCAGCCAGTTTTACCGGTATTAGGGTTTGAAAAACTGGCTGTTTTTGACTACAATTTTCAACCTTTTTATCAACACATTGCGAGACAGTTCATGGATATTTTAGCCATTGCTAATCAAAAAGGTGGGGTGGGCAAAACCACCACCGCGGTTAATTTGGCAAGTGCACTGGCACATCGCCGCAAAAAAGTTTTACTGATTGATTTGGATGCCCAAGGCAATGCGACCACGGCATCAGGGCTGGATAAACGCGAGTTAGAGTACAGTATTGCTGATGTGCTATTAGATGATTTACCAATCCATGAGGCGATTGTCAAAACCCCGAATGGGTTTGATATTGTCGGTGCCAACAATGAATTGTCAGGCAGTGATTTGCATTTAAGTCAAAAGCCTGAGAATCATGCAATTTTGTCAAAAGCCATGCAGCAGCTGGCTGATATGCCTACCAAAAACGGTCGCGCGACGAAGCCGTATGATTTTATCGTGATTGACTGCGCGCCGAGTTTAAGTTTACTTACTATCAATGCAATGTGTGCCACATCAGGGGTGATTATCCCAATGCAATGTGAATATTTTGCATTGGAAGGATTGGCGGATTTATCGCAAACCATTGAGCGTTTGAAGTCGCTAAACCCAAAACTGCATATCCGCGGTGTGTTAAGAACCATGTTTGACCCGCGCAATACCTTGGCAAATGATGTCTCTATGGAATTGATTGAGCATTTTGGTCCGATTTTATTTAATACCATCATTCCCCGTAATATTCGTTTGGCAGAAGCACCCGCGCACGGTATCCCTGCGCTTGATTATGAGATGAATTCAAAAGGCTCACAAGCGTATATTCGCCTTGCCAATGAAATTATCAAGCAAAGTCGCCAATTCCAACTTGCCTAACTTAAGCTGTTTAGGCACTTTTTCTGTTAACTTGTTGGCGAGTGCGCACTGGCAAAAGCAATGAAAATATTTTTCAAGCAATAGCGAATCTGCTAAAATAGCCAGTTCAAAAATGGCGGCAGTGGTTTAATTTTTTATCAGTCATTTTTAACTATTTAATGGCATTGGGAATTTCGACATGGTTAAAAAGCGTGGATTGGCATCAAATCGAGGACTTGATGCGTTACTCGGCTCAATCAAAACAGAAAAATTGATTACCAGTAATCTAATCGATGCGAGTGTTCGAGCCTCTGTCGATGACGCTAAAAGCGCTGAAAAACTAAATACCAAGTCAACCGATGATGGGCAAAATGTCTCAGATGATGAATCATCCGAAGCTAACGACACTATAGCCGTAGCCAAAAAATCGCCCACAGCGGCGATAACCCCCAAACCACTCACCCCAAAACCCGCCAAAACACTAAAGTCCAGTAGCCATAACGCACCCATAAATAACGATGCCAATGATAATAGTAATGTGGCTGGGTTAAATTTGATGCATATCAATGTCGCTTATTTGCAGCGTGGCAAGTATCAGCCGCGCATTGATTTGGACGAAGATGCCTTGCAAGAGTTGGCAACGTCTATCAAGCAGCATGGTGTGATGCAGCCTATTGTGATTCGACCTTTAGCCAAAGTATTGCCCAATTCCCCGATTACCCATGAAATTATCGCGGGTGAACGTCGCTGGCGTGCGGCGCAAATTGCGGGTCTAACCCATATACCCGCCATCATGCGCCCCATGTCAGACGACTTGGCAATCGCTTTGGCATTGATTGAAAACATCCAACGGGAAGATTTGAGCGTCATGGAACAGGCTGCCGCATTGCAGCGTTTTCATGATGAGTTCGGCATGAGTCATTCGCAAATTGCGGATGTTGTGGGTAAGGCGAGAACAACGGTTTCTAATTTGTTGCGTTTGAACCAATTACATGACGATGTCAAACAAGCGCTAAACGAGGGGCAGATGGATATGGGGCATGCCAGGGCATTATTGGCGCTGTCACCCAAACAGCAGCCTGTTATTGCCAAAAAAATTATACAGGGTCAATTGACCGTTCGTCAGACTGAAGCGTTAGTCAAAGACATTTTAAATCCAAAAGCGCCGACACAAAGCCAAGAAATTGATTATGATAGGCTACGCCTGAACCAACACCTCTCTGAACAACTCGGCGCCGTGGTAAAAATCAAAGGATCCTCAAAAGGCAAGGGGAGTATTGAGATCTTTTTTCACAACGAAGAAGAATTACAAGCTTTGATTGCCCAGTTCCAGTCGCAACTTGAGCATTAATCTTGCGCATTAGATTAGTTTTATCAATTTATTAGTCATTGACAGGCAAAGGCAGTATAACGGATGTGGGAATTAGTTAAAGCAGGCGGTTGGTTGATGTGGCCCATTGTCCTATGTTCGATTTTGATGTTAATTATCATCATTGAGCGCGCGATAAAACTTAAAGCCAGCACAGTGACACCCGCCCATCTGCGTGAACAATTGATGCAGCGGCTGATTGAGCAGAGCGATATTGATCGTGAATCGCTTGAGAATGTCAAACTCAATTCGCCTTTGGGTGATATCCTCGCTTCTGGACTCATGAATCGCCAGCATGGGATTGATTCAATGACCATGCATATGGAAAACCGCGCCAGTATCGCCATCCACCAATTAGAAAAACATATTAATATGTTGGGTACCATCGGTGCTATCGCGCCATTGTTGGGTCTTTTAGGTACCGTACTGGGGATTATTTCATCCTTCTTAGCCATTACCGAAGGCGCAATGCAAGATCCGACCATGCTGGCAGCTGGCGTATCACAAGCGCTGATTACCACAGCAGGGGGTATGCTGGTTGCGATACCTGCAGTGATGGCTTACCGTATTTTTCAGCGCCGTATCATTGATATCAATGCCGCGTTTGAACAAGAAGCGGGTTTGATGATGCAAGAATTACTGGACTATGGTCTAATCACGCCTCGTTAATGGCATATAGCTGCGTAAAAGAGTCAACCCATGCGATTTCGTAAACCCACGGTCGAACCATTGGAAATCAATCTTACCCCGATGATTGATTGCTTGCTGTTTTTGATTGTTTTTTTGCTGCTGTCGACCACCTTTAACCATTTTAGTAAACTCAATATCATTTTGCCGCAAGCAGAGGGCGTACCGATTACTGATAAAAGCAAACGCATTGAAATCGCGGTGCAAAAAGATGGTAGTTATCTGGTCAATGGCATTGCTTTATCTGGTAATGGCGAAGCTGAATTGACAGCGATGATCCGTCAAGAAGCGGGTGAAGACCGAAAGCAGCTATTTGTTATCTCTGCTGATGCCGATACCAGTCACCAGTCGGTGGTTAAAGTGATGGATATAGCGGGTAAAATGGGCTTTATGAATTTAAATATCAGTACTGTGATACCTGCCACTTCGCTCGATAGTAATATAGCCCCAGCGCCCGATGCCAAATAATTTTTATTGTTCAATTTACTGATACAATAGCTGTTAAGTCGTTCTTTTATATATTGAGATGCCATGACCGTTTCAAACCCTTTCAATGCTCACCCACGTTGGCAGACCTATCGAAGATTGCTAGGTTATCTCAAGCCGTATTGGTGGGCGATGACGCTGGTCGTCATTGGCTTTACCTTAAATGCAGGCACCGAAGTGGGCATTGCCAAGCTGGTTAAATTCATTATTGATGCGATTAATGAACGTGATCAAGCCCATATCAATCTTTTTCCAGCCTTAATTGTGTTGTTGTTTGTACTGCGAGGACTTAGCTCATTTTTGGGTAATTACTTTAGCGCAGTGATTTCACGCAATGTCGTCTATCAGCTGCGTATGCAAGTGTTTTCAAAATTGCTCAGATTACCTAGCCAATTTTATCTTAACCACAATGCCGGTCAGATTTCTGCAAAATTAATTTTTGATGTCGAACAGGTGACTGCGGCGGGTACCGATACGCTCAAAACCTTGTTACGCGATGGTTTGACCGTGATTGGGTTGTTGGCGTTTTTGC
Source organism: Moraxella sp. CTOTU47724 (assembly GCF_032014955.1). Classification (NCBI taxonomy): domain Bacteria; kingdom Pseudomonadati; phylum Pseudomonadota; class Gammaproteobacteria; order Moraxellales; family Moraxellaceae; genus Moraxella; species Moraxella sp. CTOTU47724. Next base: position 5,549 of record NZ_DALZSV010000032.1, on the reverse strand, counting down.
TTTACAGTAATTGGAAATTAAGCCTGTCGTTGTTTGTGGTATTGCCGCCGATTTTATTGTTAGTCGGTAAAGCCAGTAAACGCTTTCGTAACCTGTCGCGCGGTATTCAAAAGTCCATGGGCGAGGTCAGTCATATTACCAATGAAGTCATCACAGGCTACCAAGTGGTCAAAAATTATGGTGGTCAGCAAAATGAATTGACAAGGTTTAATAACGCCTCTTTAACCAATCTTAAACAAGGGCTAAAGGTGGTGGTGACCAATAGCATCAATACCCCATTAATTCAATTATTGATGGCGTGCGCGATGGGGGTGGTGGTATGGATTGCGTTAAGACCCAATGTATTAGGTGACACCACCGCAGGTGAGTTTATCGCTTATATCAGTGCCGCAGGGCTATTGAGCAAACCCGTGCGCTCGTTGACCGATATCAACCAAGGCTTGCAAAAAGGTTTGGCGGCGGCGGATTCTATATTTGAAATGCTCGATGAAGCCGAAGAAAAAGACACAGGCAAGGTTGAAAAAACCCTGAGTGGTAAAATAGTACTTAACAACCTAAGCGTCACTTTTGAGGATGGCAAACAAGCGCTCAACAACGTAAATTTGGTGGTCAATCCCGGTGAAACGGTGGCGTTAATCGGTCGAAGTGGCGCAGGTAAAACTACCCTAGTCAACTGTTTGATGCGCGCGCTAGAGCCTACAGCGGGCAATATTTATCTTGACGATGTCGCTATCGAAGATTTGACATTACATTCACTGCGTAGTCAGATTGCCAGTGTCAACCAACAAGTGGTGCTGTTTGATACCTCTATCCACAACAATATCGCCTATGGCGAATTATCTAACCGAACTTCGGAGCAAGTGATTGATGCCGCAAAATCAGCCTTTGCGCACGATTTTATCATGCAATTGCCGCAGGGTTACCAATCAAAGATTGGCTCACAAGGTTTGCAGTTATCTGGCGGACAACGCCAACGCTTATCTATTGCACGTGCTTTGCTAAAGGATGCGCCTATCTTGATTTTGGATGAAGCCACGAGCGCGCTAGATAACGAATCAGAATTTTATATCCAAAAAGCGCTGGAGCGCGTAATGCATGGGAGAACCACCATCGTTATCGCGCACCGATTAACGACAATCCAAAATGCCGATAAAATCGTGGTGATGGATAAAGGTGAAATTATTGAAGTCGGTACCCACGACAGTTTGCTAGCCGCGCAAGGTACGTATGCCAAGTTGTATGAGCGTCATTTTGAAGAGGACATATTGTCAAGCTAATGCAACAAACTCTACTACAGGCGTGGCGCAACAAATCCCTCTGGCTATGGTTGTTATTGCCGGTGTCTTGGTTGTATGGATTGGTTTTTTGGCTCAATAAAACTATTTATCGATTAGGGCTAAAACCCGTTTATTATCCCAACGTGCCCGTCATTGTAGTGGGCAATATTACGGTTGGCGGTAGCGGTAAGACACCGCTAATCATTGCGGTGGTAACCTACCTGCAGCAAAAAGGACTGACGGTCGGCGTCATCAGTCGTGGCTATGGCGGACAACCCAAGCTCATGCCCTGTATCGTGACAGCAAATTCAAAGCCCAGTGACGTTGGCGATGAGCCGTGCCTGATTGTGCAGCATACAGGTGTGCCAATGGCAGTCTGTCCAAACCGTGCTCAAGCAATTGAGTTATTGCTTGAGCAATTCCCCGATATTCAACTTATTTTGGCGGATGATGGACTGCAACATTTTGCCTTAGATAGGGATGAAAACTGGATTGTCGTCGATGCCGATCGCGGCTTTGGTAACTGCCAACTATTGCCCACAGGCTTTCTGCGCGAACCGATTAAACGGCTGTATCAGCCCAATACCACCGTCATATTTCACCAAAGTGATTGGCAGGATACGCAGACTTTAACCCATTTTTCAAATAGCCTAAGCAAAAATAGACATAGCCTATCACCCGATGTTCGTATGCGTTTGCTACAAAAACCGCTAGTACCTTTATTTAAAACGCCTTTATTTAAAACCTATTCGCAAGATAGTTTACCTGCCCAACAAGTGATTGCCATGACAGGGATTGGATTGCCGCAGCGTTTTTTTAATAGCCTAAGCCAAATAGGGTTTGACATCATACCGATGCCATTGAATGACCATCACACTTATAGTTTTCAAGATTTTGCCAACTTGCCAAAGTTACCGATTATCGTCACCGATAAGGATGCGGTCAAATTGCGTGTTATGTTCGCCCAAGGTCATGAGAAAAATGATATTGTAACAAACATCTGGGTGTTACCGGTAGAAGCTGAATTATCACCTGCCTTTTATGCGTTAATCGACCGACAAATCGGTGAATTGGTTGCCCTAGCTGACAATACTGACAATTAAAAAACTTGTAGGAAATACAATATGTTAAAACATTTGGTCATACCGGCCCGTCTAAAAAGTACCCGACTACCCAACAAACCGCTGTTAGAAATTCATGGCAAACCGATGATTCTATGGGTGATTGATCGTGCCAATGCGGTGAAATCGGCGGGAATTGCCGATGATATTTTTGTGGCAACCGATGACGATAACATCGCTAAACTGTGTCAAGACTATGGGGCAGCTGTCATCATGACTGACCCCAATCATGCGTCTGGCACTGATAGGCTTGCTGAAGTAGCTAGGCTTCAGCAGTGGTCAACTGAAGATATCGTGATTAATATGCAAGGCGACGAACCACTCGTGCCTGCAGGACTTATCAAACAAGTGACTGAGCTCCTGCTACAAAAAAAAGATTGCGTGATGGCGACTTTGGCTGAACCCATCCAAAGCGTTGAAGAGTTTTTACGGCCATCGGTAGTCAAAGTCGTCAAAAATGCCCATAAGGAAGCCTTGTATTTTAGCCGAGCGCCGATTCCTTGCGATCGCCATACAGCATTGTTGACCGAACAGCCAATAAGTGGGGAAAATAGCGCGCCAAAAAACGCTTATCGACACCTAGGCATCTATGCTTATCGGGTCAGTTTGCTACAACAATTTAGTGTCTGGCAGCAAGGCGAGCTAGAGCAGTTTGAATCATTGGAACAATTGCGTATTTTGGAGCAAGGCATGCGTATCGCCATTGATATTGCTTCAGAATTGTTGCCGCCCGGTGTAGACACGCAAGAGGATTTGGATCGGCTCAATAAGATGTCATTATCAGAATTATTGAAATAATAAAAAAGCCCAAGATTAACTTGGGCTTTTTTGTGGTTTTTGCTTTTGTGATGTTGATTAGCTGTTTAAGCTAAATGAATCAAGCGCTTTCACCAAAGATAAGGAGTTGAGGCGGGCTTGTTGGTCATAAATATTACAAGTGACAATCAATTCATCAGGGCGGATAGTCTCAAGAAAATGGTCAAGTTTTGGTTTGACACTGTCAGGTGTACCGACAAACGAAATTGCCAACGATGATTCAACCATGTACTTCTCTGCAGATGTCCAAAAAGCATCAATATTCTCAATCGGTTTTGGCATTTGTGAGGGTTTACCGCGGCGCAAATTAACAAAACTTTGCTGCGCTGAGGTGAATTGGTAAGCGGCTTCCTCATCGGTATTGGCCAATAGCAAGTTACTTGCCACCATCACATAAGGTTGTTGCAAATGGCTAGAGGGCTTGAAATTCTCACGGTACAATGTCACCGCTTGCGATAACATCTGCGGCGCAAAATGAGACGCAAACACATAAGGCAAGCCTAATGCAGCAGCAAGACTGGCACCAAATAAGGACGACCCTAAAATCCACACAGGAACATTTAAGCCATTAGCAGGCATGGCAGTCACTGTCTGACCATCGAGCGGGTCAAAATAATGCATCAGCTCTTGCACATCTTGCGGGAAGTTTTCGGCATCATTCATGGTGCGGCGCAAGGCACGGAAGGTTGCCCCATCCGTACCAGGGGCACGGCCGACGCCAAGATCGATACGTTCGCCATACAAAGTGGCTAACGTACCAAACTGTTCTGCAACCACTAACGGCGCATGGTTAGGCAGCATGATACCGCCCGAGCCAATTCGTATTGTTGAGGTGTGAGCGCCAATGTGAGCTAGCAACACACTGGTTGCGGTACTGGCAATGCCGCGCATGTTGTGGTGCTCAGCCAGCCAATAGCGGTTAAAACCTACTTGTTCGGCAGTTTGGGCAACAGTCACCGCTTGCTTAAGCGCGTTTTTAGCGTCACTGCCTTCAGGTACAGGAACAAGGTCTAAAAATGAAATAGGGATTTGTTTAGTCATTTTTGTCATCATTGTAGTCATCATAAAAAGAATAGTAGTCCCTTTATAATGGCGAATCCAAAAAAATCAATCACCCAAATTGTTGCTGACAAATATCAATGAAAGCTTTGCCAAAATTACGGATATCGCCATCGACACGGGTGGCTATCCACGTCACATGTTTTCCAAAAATCTTCGTTGGAATTTTGACAAGATTGCGATAATTCTGACCTTCAAATGCCATTTCAGCAATCGTGCCCACGCCCATACCAATACCGACATAGGTACTAATCACATCGGCATCCAAAGCAGTAAGTACAATATTAGGCGTCAGCTGTGCCGCGCTAAAGGCTCTATCAATCGCACCACGGCCCGTAAAACCGCCGTGATAAGTGATAATCGGATATTTCGCTAAGGTTTGGATATCAATCTCAGTGCGACTCTCAAGCTCATGTCCCACTGGCACAATAACATGATGATACCAATCATAATAGCGAATACAGTGTAGATTATCGTGCGCAAGCAGCGATTCAGTTGCGATGCCAATGTCAGCTTGACCTTGTGCCACCATATTGGCAATCGACTCGGGGTCAGCTTGATGTAAAATCAGATGGACATTGGGAAATTGTTGTTTAAAGCGCTGTACCACCCAAGGCAACACATAACGTGCTTGGGTATGGGTCGTGGCAATTGACAACTCACCCTGATGGGGATTTTGAAAATCTAAAGTTAAATTTTCAATCGACCTTACTTCCACAAAGATTTTCTCAATATGCGGCAGTAGCAGCTCCCCGATAGGAGAGAGACCCACCAATCGCTTACCCTGCCGCACAAAAACTTCTGCTCGAAGCTGACTTTCGAGCGCGGCAATATGCTTACTAAGACTGGATTGACTGGTGTGTAATACTTTGGCAGCTTGGCTTAGATTGTAATTATTAATCACAGTCTGCCAAACGGTTTCAAGTTGTTTGAGTTGGATTTGTAAATAACGTTGATTGATGACAACATTGATTGCCATAAAATGACCTTAATAAAAAAACGAAATAAAAATGCTCGCTTTATGAGCTTGGTTGAACTTAAATATTAACAAAATTAGCCATTAGACTGATTTTTTACATAGCTTTTTAATGCCATTAACACGATTTTATCAAGTGACTCGTCAGCAAATTGCTCAGTGGCTTGAGAAATAAGCTGGCTGGGTAACTGTAAAGTGACTTCGACGGTTTTTCCCATAATTCGTGATAACTCAACACTCACGATGGCCCAAGTATAGCCTGCGTATTTAGGTTTTATCAAATGCTCGGTGACAGACGAG
>NZ_DALZSV010000031.1:0-27520 GCF_032014955.1 Moraxella sp. CTOTU47724 | reverse complement strand
TGACACCATCTTTTATTTAAGTTTTAAATTAACCGCCTATTTTAGATAAAAAACATGTCTATTGCAATCATTTTTCTAAATTACACCGAGATAAAGCGCATATAAGCTTACATAGCGGGCGGTCTTGGCAATCGTCACCAACAGCAAAAAGCGCCAAAACCGTTCACCGAACACACCGGCAAACAACGTAATCGGATCACCGATCATGGGTGCCCAGCTAGCAAGCAATGACCAAAACCCATATTTTTGATAGACACGCTTGGCTTTGGCAAGCTTGACAGCCGATACCGGAAACCAAGGCTTGTCATAAAAGCGGTCGATCTGACGCCCAAGCCAAAAATTGACACACGAACCCAATACATTACCAACGCTTGCCACCACCAATAGCAGCCAAGCCTTATAGTGTCCCTTGGCCAATAAGGTGACAAGCACCGCCTCAGATTGCATGGGCAATAGGGTTGCCGAGCCAAAGGCGGCTAACCATAGGAACCAATAAGCCAATTACACGCGGCGCCACGTCGTGCCATTTTTACCGTCTTCTAGCTCAACGCCTTGAGCTTTCAAATGATTACGAATTTGGTCAGCTTTGGCAAAGTCTTTGTCCGCTTTGGCTTGCTTGCGCGCTTCGATGAATGCTTCAATCTCGCTATCACTTAACCCGGTCGTTTCGCCCACTTTCGCTTGTAAAAAATCGGTTGGATTAAGCTGTAAAATATTGAGCGGTTGTGCCAAATCTTTTAGCAATGTTGCTAGTGCCAGCGCTTGGGCATTGCCTTCAGCAGTTTCGAGATTGACCGCTTTGTTGATTTCACGCGCCAGACTAAATAATACACTCACCGCCCCTGCACTGTTAAAATCATCGCACATCGCTTGATTAAAGGGGGTTTCAAATGGGGTTTCGTCAATCTCGCCGGCTGGTTCGGTGAGGCTTTCTACAGATTTTAAGACTTGATATAGACGCGTGAGGCTGGTTTGGGCTTCTTTAAGCGCGCTATCTGAGAAATTCACTGGACTGCGATAATGACTCGATAAAATAAAGAAGCGAATAGTCTCTGGGTGAAACTGCCCCATCACATCGCGAATGGTAAAGAAATTACCCAGTGATTTTGACATTTTCTCGCCGTCAACATTGATAAAGCCCACATGCATCCAGTTGTTGGCATAGGTTTTACCGGTTGCGCCTTCAGATTGGGCAATTTCGTTCTCGTGGTGCGGAAACTGTAAATCATGTCCGCCGCCGTGGATGTCGAAGGTGTCGCCCAAGCAGCAAGTACTCATTGCCGAGCATTCGATATGCCAACCTGGGCGACCCACCCCCCAAGGCGACTGCCATTTGGTCTCAGATGGCTCTGTTTGTTTGGCAGATTTCCACAATACAAAGTCAAACGGATTTTTTTTGTCTGTCTCAACATTCACCCGCTCGCTAGCACCCGCTTGCATATCGGCTAGGCGACGTTTTGAGAGTTTGCCATACTCAGCAAAATTTTCGACCGCATAATAGACGTCGCCCGTTGCGCCTTGATAGGCTAAATTTTTGCTTTCCAGCGTTTGAATTAGATGCTGCATCTGTGGGATAAAATCCGTGGCTTTTGGCTCACTGTTAGGACGCTCACAGCCCAGATTATCAGCATCTTCATGCATGGCTTTGATAAAGCGGTCTGTCAACTCATAGATACTTTCGCCATTGTCCTTAGCGCGGTTAATAATTTTGTCATCAATATCGGTAATATTACGCACATAATTGACATCATAGCCAATATGACGCAGCCAGCGCACGACCACATCAAAGCCGACCATGACCCGTGCATGACCAATGTGGCAATAATCATACACCGTCATCCCACAGACATACATGCCAACTTTGCCTGCTTCTAAGGGCGTGAATGGGCGTTTTTGTCCACTCATCGAGTCATATATGGTAATCGGCATGGGCTGTGTCAGCTGTGTCATGGGATAGTCACCTGTGCAAGTTGGATAAAAAAGACAATCGGTTATCATACCGAAATTTTGTTAAAAGTGCTATGATTTGGCATATTTCACACTTTAAGGTCTCTATAATGGGCAATCGATTATCAAAGATTTACACCCGAACGGGCGATGACGGCACCACTGGCATGGCGAATGGTTCACGGGTGTCTAAGGCAGACTTACGCTTTGACGCCATGGGCAAAATTGACTTATTAAACTCCCAAATCGGTTTATTGCGGGGCTATCTTAGTCAAGATAACCATACTCAAAACAGCCAAGCCCAACCTAACCATGTCCAACCCAACCACGCCCAATTTGATGCTAAGTTAAGCCGCTTGCAGCATCAGCTTTTCAATCTAGGGGGTGAGCTTGCCATGCCCGAATACCACGGGATTTTGGCAGACTATGTGACGGAGCTGGAAAATCAAATTGATGAGTGGAACACCCATTTACCACCCCTCAAAGATTTTATTTTGCCTGCAGGCACCATTGTGACTAGCCAAGTGCATATCGCTCGCTGCTATTGCCGAGACGCTGAGCGCCTACTCGTGGCATTAAATTCGCGGGATGATAATGTCTCACCAATTAGTCTGCAGTTTATCAATCGTCTATCCGATTGGCTGTTTGTATTGGCGCGCGTCGTTGCTCGGTTGGATGACGGTCAAGAAGTGCTTTGGGATAAAGCCACCCTGTCATAACTCTATCACGATACTTTAAAAACGCTATCCGTTAAAAACACCATACTTAAAAAGCCATGCTGCAATTTGACCAACTGTCCTACCAAATCGACCATCGAACACTCGTCAATCATGTTTCAGGTGAAATCCATGACCATGACTTTATTGTCATCACAGGACAGTCTGGCAGTGGCAAATCGTTACTGCTAAAGCTATTAGCAAGCCTATTACCTAAGTCAGCAGGTCACATTACCTTAAACGGCAAAAATTTGACCGATTTGACGCCGGCTATTTGGCGCTCACAGGTTGCCTATATTGCGCAACTAAGTGAGATGATTGAGGGCAGCGTCTTAGACAACTTGAGCCTGCCCTTTAGCTTTGCACTTTATAAAGACAAAAAAATCGATGTATCTTGGCACGAGCAGCAGCTAGTTAACCTTGGCAAATCACCGCAGTTTTTACAGCAAGATAGCCGCAGCTTATCGGGTGGCGAAAAACAGCTCGTCAATTTATTACGCACGCTACAATTGCACCCGACCATTTTATTACTCGATGAGCCTACCGCCTCCCTTGATGCCACCACCACCCAGCAAGTCGAAACATTGATTAACCACTGGTATCAGTCCACCCCCAATGCCACCGTCGTGTGGATCAGCCATGAGCCGACCCAAATTCAGCGCTTATTGGCGATTGGCACTAGCCACTGGACGATGGCTGATGGTCAATTAAGCAATCACAAGTTAACGGTGGATAGCAAAGCACTCGCATCCGTATCACAAGGCAATCAGCCATGATGATGTTAGCCATCACCATGCCCGCTATCTCCTACCTACAAGTAGCGCTGGCAAGCCTGGCATTATTACTGGTGATGGCAATCAGTGTTTGGTTGAAACTGGGTATCGTCAAATCCCTGCTCATTGCAAGTTTTCGCACGGTGGTTCAACTAAGCTTAATTGGACTGGTACTTGCGTGGATTTTTGCCAGAGAGCAATGGTATGAAGTGTTGGCAATTTTGACTTTTATGTCGATTATCGCTAGTATCGCTGCCAAAAATCGGGTTAATAAACCCTATCAAGGTTTATTTTGGGATACGGCGGTGGCGGTGTTTGTCAGTAGTTGGGTGGTGGCTATATTTGGTGGTTGGTGGATATTGTCAGACAACGCGGCTAGCTGGTTTCGCCCCCAAGTGATGATACCGTTATTGGGGCTGATTTTAGGTAATTCATTGACCGCTGTCTCACTCTCTATGAACCAACTTGTCAGCAGTTTTCATCGCGAACAAAGTATGATTAATACTTATTTGGCATTGTCCGCCACGCCTTGGGAAACTGCAAAACCCTACGTCATTGCTGCCATTCAAAATGGCATCACACCGACGATTAACAGCATGATGGTGGTGGGGGTAGTGAGCTTGCCGGGTATGATGACAGGACAAATTTTAGCAGGCGCAGACCCGCACCAAGCCGTGCTTTATCAAATTATTACCCTGTTTTTAATTGCCACCAGCAGTACCTTAGGGTGTACAATAGCGACTTTGCTGATTTTTCGACGGTTTTTTAACCCGGAGTGGCAGTTTGTCATTCCACCCACTGCCAAGACTTCTCATTAACCGTTGATTGGCTATCTTTCACTTATTTACTAAAAATTCTAATGACCCTGCAAAATTTCTTATTTTTTTTAATCAGTACTTGCCTTATCTCAGCAGCGCCTGGCTCTAATATGCTGTTAGCGTTCCAATTTGGTGTCAATTATGGCATCAAAAAAACCCTGTGGACGTTAGCAGGGCTGAGCATGGGTTTATTTATATTACTGACAACGTCACTGTTAGGGCTAGGGCTTATCAGTACCAATGCGCCTTTTTTGCTGACCATTATCAAAGTCGTTGGCGCGCTGTATTTAGCCTATCTTGGGATAAAATCTTGGCGCCAAGCTGACAGCGAATTGCACAGTGACCAGTTACAGGTCATACCGACCCCCGCGCAACTGTTTAAAACAGGGGTTTGGGTGTCATTGTCCAACCCCAAGGCGATTTTGTTTTTTGCCGCATTTTTCCCCAAATTTATCAATTTTTCCGCGCCTTTATTGCCGCAATACCTCATACTCACGGTGGGTTTTTTTATGATTGAGATAACGTGGCAGCTGGTTTATACCATGAGCGGCAAAAAACTGTCGGATTGGCTGCAATTGGGCAATCGCTTGATGTGGCTTAATCGATTATGTGGCTTGATATTTATCATCATCGCCATGGCGCTCATCACTGAGATTTTTTGGCATTAGGGGTTCAAAAAAAATAGCGGTGGACGATATCGACAATCAATTTGAGCGCTATGAGGGTGAGTAGATACGGCAGGACTTTTTCTAGCCAGTCTAAACGGATTTTATGGCGAAGTCGGGTACCAAGCCATGAGCCAACGGTTGCCATGATGACCATCATCACTAGCAATTGCCAATAATCGGCAAACACAAATCCCATCGCCACATAAACTATCAATTTAGCGGTATGCACCACCGTCATCATCAAGGCGCCCGTGGTAACGACGACATTGTTATCATCATAGTACTTATTGAGCATGGCGATATTGAGTGGACCCGGTGTGCCAACAAACACGCCCAAGCCCGTTTGTGCAAATCCGACCAAAAAGAAACTTTCAAAACGGCGAATCACTCGGTTAAAAGTGCTTGACCAAGTTATTAGTAAGATATAAATGCCGATAAATAACGGAATAAGCTCTAAATGGATAAAGCGCACAAGCACGCCAAATACCAACAGTCCCGTCAATGAGCCCGCCAAAAATTGCCAAAAATAGGTAAAGTCTAAGGCAGCCCGACCAAACCAAGCGCGCGTGGCATTACTGACAAGCTGGGTCACGCCATGCACTGGCACAATCGCTGCAGCAGGCACAAAAAATGGCATCAGTCCAATGAGTATCATGCCGCCGCCCACGCCTGTGATAGCGGTTAAAGCAGAGGTTAATAAATTGGCTAAGGCGAGTAAGCTATCATTCAGCATTTTTTACCCTAAAATAAAAAACCCGATGTGACATCGGGTTTTTTGATGAGTGAGGGTTAGGCATCGTATGGGTCGCGTAGCACGATGGTTTCGGCACGGTCAGGACCTGTTGAGATAATGTCAACGGGACACTCGATAAGCTGCTCAATGCGTTTGATATAAGCTTTGGCATTTTCAGGTAGCTTGTCATACTCTGTCACACCCACAGTGCTCGTTTTCCAGCCCGGCAAAGTTTCGTAGATAGGTTTGACATTCTCATAAAACTCCGCATCGCTAGAGCCGCAAACTTCACCACTTGGCAACTCATAACCCGTGCAGATATTGAGCTGATCAAGGTCATCTAACACATCAAGCTTGGTCAAGCAGATACCAGATAGTGAGTTTAGTACCACAGCACGGCGTAGAATCGCTGCATCAAACCAACCACAACGACGGGCGCGGCCCGTGGTAGCACCAAATTCTTGACCCACAGTACCGATGTGCTCACCGATATCATCAAATAGCTCAGTTGGGAAAGGACCAGCGCCCACGCGTGTGGTGTAAGCCTTGGTGATACCCAATACATAGTCAAAGTACAAGGGGCCAAGACCCGTGCCCGTCGCCACGCCGCCAGCGGTGGTATTTGAGCTGGTAACGAAGGGATAAGTGCCGTGGTCAACGTCAAGCAACGTACCTTGCGCACCTTCAAACATTAAGTTTTTGCCTTCTTTGCATAGCTTGTCAAGCTCGCCCGTCACATCAGCTACCAAGTCTTTTAGCGCATCACGCCACTCTTCTGCCAACTTTAAGGTCGCATCAAAATCAACTGCGTCCACCCCATAATATTGGGTCAAGGCAAAGTTATGGTACTCAAGGTTAGTTTTTAGTTTATCGGCGAAGTCAGCTCGCAACAAGTCAGCAAAACGCAAGGCACGGCGCGCTACTTTATCTTCGTAGGCAGGGCCGATACCACGACCAGTTGTGCCAATTTTATTGTTGCCGCGTTTGATTTCACGGGCTTGGTCAAGCGCCACATGCTGTGGCATGATAAGCGGGCAGTTAGGCGAAATACGGAGGCGCTCACGCACAGGCACGCCTGCTTCAACCAGTGATTGCATTTCTTTTAGTAGCGCGTCTGGGGCTAGCACCACGCCATTACCGATGTAGCAAGTGACGCCTTCACGTAGAATACCCGATGGAATCAAATGTAATACGGTTTTTTTACCGCCAACGACTAAAGTGTGACCAGCATTATGACCGCCTTGATAGCGCGCCACCGCACTGGCTTTTTCAGTCAATAAGTCAACGATTTTGCCTTTACCCTCATCGCCCCACTGGCTACCAAGGACAACGACGTTTTTTCCCGTATGTTTCATGATAAGTCACCTTTTATCAAAGTAATTGCTAAAAACAAATTTACAACAGCTTAAAAATTAATTTTCTGCCAAATGCTCTAAGTACCAAACCCCATTCGCTACTTGCAAGCGATGCGTGGTTTGCTCAGGTTCATCGGTTTCATCCAGCGCAATCATCACCCGATGCCCTTCTTGGCGTAGTGAGTCAATCGCTTGTTTGAGGGCGGGCGCATCAGGATGATTGGGTACATGTAAAATAGTTTGTACATGGCTATAAGGCACCACGGTAAAAGGCTGCTCATGTACTTGGATATGATTTTGCCAACGGTTTAGCTCGCAGCTAAAGCCAACGCCGGAACGCACGGCATCGGTATTATCAACTTCGTGATGAAAATGGTTGCTAAAACGACCACCACGAATCAGCGGCAATGACTCATCTGCCACGTACACATTAAAGACAACGCCTGTATGATAGTGATATCCCAATCCTGTGACATCGACACTGACATTGGCATCCCAGTGGTTTTCAAGATAGCTCACCAAATAAGTCAAATCAGACAAGGCTTTGGCAATGATAGCATCGTGTTTGGCTTGACTTGAGAGTCGTTCGCTCAGTTTTTGCAAGTCATTACCTGCCTCGCCTAGCACATAAAAATCGTTGGCAAGTTCGCCAAACTGGCTCATTTTGCTGGTCAAAAGTTTCAGCTCAGGTAACGCTTTATTGGCATAGAGCTCAATGAGTTTTTCTTGCAGATGCGTAGGTACACTGGCAAGCTGGCAAAGCTGCTGAAAAATCGCCACATGACCAATATCAATATGCGAGCGTGCAATCACATCCGTGCTATCTAACAAGGTAAATAGCACATCTAATAGTTCCACTTCACTGGCTAGTGAGTCGGTACCAAAAATCTCAGCGCCCAATTGTAGCGGGGTACGCGAGCCAAATAAGCCCTTTGGCATGGTATAGATTACATGCCCTGCATAACAATAACGAGAAATTGATTTTGCTGGGTTACTAGTGTCTTGATTATTGTGTAGACGTGCATCAATCCGCGCAATTTGTGGGGTGATATCTGCGCGTACCCCCATGAGCCGACCCGTTAGCTGATCAATGATTTTAAAAGTTTGTAATTTAACATCTTCAGACGCATAGCCGAGCAAGCTTTCGGTATATTCAATCATGGGCGGGCTAATAAATTCATAGCCATGGCTGATTAAAATACGGGTCAATTGATAACGCAGGGTTTCTTGCTTTACCGCTTCGGTTGATAGTAAATCGACAACCCCATCGGGTAATAGCCAAGTATTTTTTGTATTAAGATAAAAAGCAGACTGATTTGCCACATTTGTGGAATTTGATGCTAAATTTGACACAATAAATCCTAAGGATGATTAAATGATATATCACTAGACATGACAACAAGCGGCCATATGAAAACATAGACCATGAATTACCATGTAAAATCATAGAATAATCGATGAGAAGGGCACTTACAAAAATAAAATAAGCAAAGAATAAAATAAGGGCACTTTTCCTTTTCATTGTATCATAGCTTCACTGGGCTTAGGCATTTTTTTATTGCCCAATTTTTTATGCTAAACTGCGATACAATTTTATTGAAACTTATTTATTAAAACTTACACCCATGCAACCAGTATAGGGAAATCCAATTCACCCATGAAACTCTTTGTCTCAACCACTTTCCCTTTCGCCCGTCTCGTGATGGTCGCCTGTTTATGCCAGCAAATTGATGCCGAGCTTATATTTGTCATGCCTTGGGAAAACCCACAAGAATTATTAGCGGTCAACCCTTTTAGCCAAGTCCCTGCTCTGCTCACCGATAATCAATTACTCATCACAGAAAGCAGTGTGATTTTGGCGCATCTGATGCCGCAAATTTTCGCTGATGAAAAATCTGCCGCTTTAATCAGCCTGAGCCTCGGCATTATCAATCAAGCTGTTCGCGCCTTTGCCACCGAGCGCTTTCAGCCAGCAAGTGCTGCCCCACATCCATTTATTGAGCGCTCCACCAGTCTATTGTCGAATTTACTCCCCAATGCACCACAGCTCGATGCACAAAGCGATGCGCTCGGCCAAATCTTTTTTGGCATTGCCTTAGGGTATTTAAAATTACGTTTGGCTGAGGTGTTTGACAAGGCAGTCACTGAGGCAAACAAAGCGGCACTGGAGCAATTTTATCAGCGAGATTTTATGCAAAAAACTCAGAGTACTGCTTTAGAAAAACTACCAACATCTATCTCTCAACTTTAGCCAATCATCCATCTAGCCCAATCAAAACGTAAAAAGAGCTCACTATGTCCTATCATCCAAAAGCTGAATTAAACCAAACCAATGTACTGGGTACCGCATTAGCGAGTTGCTGTTTTGACCCGTTAACAGGTTATTATCGAAATGGTTTTTGTCATACTGGCGCTGGTGACGTCGGCTTACACACGGTTTGCGCCAAAATGACCCGAGAATTCTTAGAATTTTCTGTTGCCAAAGGCAATGATTTGGTGACGCCTTTACCCGAATTTGGTTTTCCAGGGCTGCAGCCCAATGATTTTTGGTGCGTGTGTGCCCTGCGCTGGGTGGAAGCATTGGATGCGGGGGTTGCGCCGCCGCTAAAACTTGCCGCATGTCATGAGAGTCTCTTAGAGTTAGTAGATATAGAGACACTGCAGCAGTATGCTATTTAAGGCGATAGTGAAAAAATGACCGTTGCTAAGCCTATGGTTAACGAGATTAATCTAGGTTTTAGCGGTCTGTCACGTATAATTATCTTGAGATTGTCATTTTTCACTGTTATCATTATCCATCTAATTTTAGCCGTATGATTGCATTGTCAATGCATGACTTCTTTTTTATTCGTTTAAAAATCACTGAGAATTACAAAATAGCAAGAACACACAGGCGCATTTGCCTACTTTGATGTTTACTTGCTGTTTTGTGGTTGCTACCTTTTAGTACTTTGATAACGACTGGACACATTTATTCGATCTGATACAACTCTTTCAAATCGTGATAGCGAGGTTTTTGGTTATGACGCCACCCCACCAAAACAAAAATTTATCTGAGCGCAGCGACGATTTATTAGAGCACCCCACTCAGACGACCCAGCGCGTAACGCCGCCTTTAGCCTCAGCGCTTAATCCGCCACATGATATGTCGACGGATTCTTTTACCCTTGCCAATGCGGATGTCATGTATGATGAAATCACTGATGAAGAACTCGATTTGCACGGTGATGATAGTTATATCTATGGCGAAAATTATGACGATGACGGCACTGTCGAAGTCTATGCACCGACCGATGTACCACCCCCTGAGTACAACCCTGAAGCTGAAATCACCGAAGATCGCTTTAAAGGGAAAAATGAGATTGCCAACTGCTTCGCCTACTCTCGTAAATCTGGGGAAAAAATCGGCGAGATTAAACTTGATGATGTGCGCCGCGAATTATCCAACAACAACGTATTTGTTTGGGTAGGACTGCATGACCCAAGTATCGAAACCATTCGAGAAGTTCAAGAGGCATTTGACTTGCACGAACTTGCCATTGAAGATGCTTTTGCTGAACATCAACGCGCCAAAGTTGAAAGCTATGGTAATGATAGCGTGTTCGTGGTGGTACGAACCGCCAAATTGACCGAAAACACCATTCGTTATGGCACTACGGCTATCTTTATGGGCAAGCAATATATCATCACTATTCGTCAAGGTGCCTCTCATAGCTACCAAAGTGTGCGAGACTTTTGCCATCGCCGACCAGAAAAATTGCGCCTTGGACCCATCTTTGTGCTGCACGCCATCTTAGACTTTATCGTCGACAACTATTTACCTATTACTGAAAAATTAGGACGTTATTTGCGCGAGCAAGAACGGGAAATTTTCTCCGAAAACTTTAACAAGCATACACTGCGCAATTTGTATGAATTAAAATCACAGCTCGTACATATGCGTGCTGTCATCTTACCTGTACAAGATATCTGTAATTTTTTCATCAATCATAAAAAGACTGATTTGATTCCAAGTTTCCCTAGCCAAGCCAAACCGTATTTTCGCGACGTCAATGACCATCTACTGCGTGCGCTCGATGCGGTCAATGGACTCAACGAAATGCTCAGTGTTGCCATGGATACTTACATGGCAGTGGTAAATACGGGTCAGAATGATGTGGTACGAAAACTTGCCGCTTGGGCAGGTATCCTCGCGGTTCCGACCGCGGTCGCAGGGATTTATGGGATGAACTTTGAAAATATGCCTGAACTAAAAATGCATTATGCCTACTATGTCTTATTAGCCGTTATTTTGACCATTTGTTTCACGCTTTACTATCGCTTTAAAAAGGCAGGTTGGTTATAAATTTTATCTTTAATTATAAAAGCTTAACAGATGATGCTGTTAAGCTTTTTTATTATTGGTTTATAAATTTATCAATTAAACACTATTCTCTAAACAGTAATTAAATTAAACAGCTCATCAATTTCTGCTTTCAAATGGTACATTTCGGTGTCATTCCATTTTTTGGATAAATGGCTGATGGGCAAAATCACACAGTGTAAATCGCGATAAGTAATGGCGTTAAATGTATTTCTCACAAGAGTTTTATTGGCTTCTCGCTCAAAATATTTAATGACATCCATATTTTGGGTAATGATTAAAACAGGTTTGAGAATACCATATAGCCAATCAAATAGATGCGTGTGTTTATGCTGAGGGCTTAATAAAGTCTTTTTAGGGGTGATAACACTATAAAGGTAAGTTTCAATCACAGGATGATTTGAGATTCCATCAATCAAATTTTGCTGAAATATATGGTTGCGATTCCACTGTAAATCATCATTGTAGCTAGCGATGTCATAATGCTCAGCAAACGATTCACGATCAAACCCTATGTCATCATGCCAAATATCGGCATCAAACACGTCTAAATTAACTTCGCGAGCTGGATTGTAGCCGACCATCATAATTTTGCAATTAAGGGGTGACCCTGAACAGATAAAGGGACGTACTTTCACATTGTCTAGTTGCTGCTCGCTAAGCCGCTGCTGCATTTCTGTACGGAATTTTTTTAAATCCATTTTCACGATTTATTTCCAAAAAATTTACTATCAATAAAATCCCATAATTTTTATTATATTACCTAGTCGCTATACAACAATCAATATACTTTTAGCGATAATTAAGTCACTGCTTAGCCTATAAATAGCAAATAAAAAAACCTCAAAAAGCATGAGGTTTTTTTATATTTATCGCCTATATATTTATCGCTTAGTAGCTTATGATAGCGGCAATTACAATTTGCTAGTTAGTTCTGGCAAGACTGTAAAAATATCACCTTCTAGGAAATAATCAGCTACTTGAGAGATAGGCGCTTCTGGGTCATTGTTGATGGCAACGATAACTTTTGAATCTTTCATACCTGCCAAATGCTGAATAGCACCTGAGATACCTGCGGCGATATATAGGTTTGGCGCAACAATTTTACCCGTTTGACCCACTTGTAGGTCGTTTGGCACATAACCTGCGTCAACTGCCGCACGTGATGCACCCATCGCAGCACCTAGCTTATCAGCCAGTGGCTCAATATACTTGGTGAAGTTTTCACCGCTGGCTAATGCACGACCACCTGATACAACAATCTCTGCAGCAGTTAATTCTGGACGATCAGATTTTGCTAACTCTTCACCGACAAATTTTGATTTGCCCGCATCTTCGCCTGCGCTTACTTGTTCTATACTGGCTGCGCCGCCTTCTGCTGCCGCTGCATCAAATGCAGTGGTACGAACTGTGATAACTTTTTTGCTTTCAGTATCTTTAACCGTTGCAATGGCATTGCCTGCGTAGATTGGACGCTCAAATGTCTCTGCATCAATCACAGCGGTTACATCAGTTAGCATATTTACGTCTAACAAAGCGGCAACGCGTGGTAAGAAGTTTTTACCTGTGGTTGTTGCTGGTGCAACGATATGGCTATAATCACCTGCAAGCGATACCACGAGTTTAGCGACGTTTTCAGCCAGTTGATGCTCAAAAGCAGCGTTACTTGCGCAAAGCACCTTTGATACACCCGCTACTTTAGCGGCTTGTTCTGCTACGGCTTCACAGCCAAGACCTGCAACTAACACAACGATATCGCCACCGATTTTGCTTGCTGCCGTTACGGTGTTGAGTGTTGCTTTTTTCAGCTCTTTATTATCATGTTCTGCATATACTAAAATTGCCATGAGATTTTCCTTAATATTTGATAATCGCTATCGTTAAATGACGAATTAAATTGAAGGTAGTTAAATGATTAGATAACTTTAGCTTCATTTCTTAATTTATCGACCAACTCGTCAACCGATTTAACTTTAACACCCGCTTTACGTTCTGCAGGTGGCGTTACTTTTACGATTTGAATGTTACTAGCGGTAGAAACACCATAATCTTCTGGTTTTTTCTCTTCTAATGGTTTTTTCTTCGCTTTCATGATGTTAGGCAGTTTGGCATAACGTGGTTCATTTAAACGTAAATCAGTGGTGATAACCGCAGGTAAAGATAACTGAACGGTTTGTAAGCCACCATCGATTTCACGTGTTACATTGACGCTACCACCTTCGACTTTTACTTGTGATGCAAAGGTTGCTTGACCTACATCCATCAATGCCGCTAGCATTTGACCTGTTTGGTTGTTGTCATCATCAATCGCTTGTTTGCCTAGTAAAATGATGTCAGCAGCTTCAGCTTGTGCAATCGCTTTTAAAATTTTTGCGACTTGTAGTGGACGCACAGTGTCGGTAGTTTCAACTAAAATACCACGATCTGCACCCAGTGCCATTGCGCCACGGATTTGTTCTTGTGCTTCTTTTGGACCGATAGATACAACAACAATTTCAGAGACCACGCCCGCTTCTTGTAGGCGTACAGCTTCTTCCACAGCAATCTCATCAAATGGGTTTACAGACATTTTAACATTGGTTAGGTCAACACCAGTGTTGTCCGCTTTTACACGAACTTTTACGTTATAGTCAACTACACGTTTAACAGCAACTAATGCTTTCATACGTTCCTCGTTTGTTATATGAATTAAAAAAGGAGGATAAATCCAAGTATCCCCAGTCATGATAAAATGAACATCCTATTCTTCTTAACTTAAACTAGCTTGGTGAGCTAACTTAGCAAGCTAAAAAGAATACTTATACTGTGAATACTCACAATACCCATTATCTTCGTTAATAATATATGTTGCGATAACTTACCCAACAAATCAAGAAAATCCTATGAATTTTAAGTCATAAAAAAATGGTTGGAAAACATCAAAAATTCTTGAATTTTTCGAATATATCATAACTAAAATAATTAGGGAAATTTTTTAACTAAATATTCAACATACAATGTCTCGTGTTTGATATGAATATGGAACACAAAACAAACGCGCAAAAAAAAACAACCTATCGTCTGGTTGTTTTTCTTTATTGCAAGCTAATTAAGATAAGCAGTTAATAAACAAACAATTAAGCTTGTAGTTATTATTATTGTGCTTCGATTTGTTCGGCTTGTGGGCCTTTTTGACCTTGGCTCAATACGAAGCTCACACGTTGACCTTCTTTAAGTGTTTTAAAACCTGAACCTTGGATTGCACTGTAATGAGCAAAAACGTCTTGACCGCCATTGTCTTGAGCGATGAAGCCGAAACCTTTGCTCTCATTGAACCATTTTACAGTACCAGTAGCTTTATCTGACATAAAAAATCCTACATTAAAAATTAACTATGTTATCTATAACGCTTGCAATTACTTAGGTAAATACAGGGTGTTATAAATTGTCATCGCCAAAAATTTGTTAAGTGTATTTTAGCGAATAATCACAGTATAGCCTAGTTTTAGCGTTTCACCTACTATTTTTTGAACTTTTTACCACAAAGTTACAATTAAAAAGGGATTTTAAATTGACTTTATTAAGCTAGATTAAAGGCGATAACACCGTTCATCAACATATTGATAAATATCGCAATGCTGGTCACCGTAATCACCAGTGAAAATGATAGGCTATAGTCCATATATTTGATGGGCATACTCATGTCATCGACATCTTTAATATCACCCGCCTGGTCTTTGAGTAGATAAAATCCATAAATCCAACCAAATATGCTATATAAAATATAGGCAAATGGCACGACTTTGGCGATGCTACTAAATCCGCCATAATATACGGCGACCACAGATACCATAAGCCACACAGTTTCTAATATGGAGCTCACGCTAAATAACGTTGATTGCGGCAATTTTCCTAAGTTTTTCTTCAAAACTATGGATTCATAGGCAATCAGTAGGGCGACAATTAACGTACCGACCAGATAAATTGCTTGCCAATTTAACGTATAGCTATCCCCCATCAGGTAATTCAAAGGATTTGCCAATGCAGGCAAAGAACTCATACCGCTAAAAGTGTGTAAAAAAGTTGCAGTCGACAACTGCCAAACAGACGCTATATTCAAAACAAATCTCATAAACTTTATATCGATACCCATTATTTTATACTAAAAAACCCTGTCTATGTAACTTTACACAGCGCAGGGTTATTGTCATTTTATTAGTTTTACCAATTGGGTATGATGCCATTGGTAAAACTAACTGGGTGCAAAACTAGTTTTTCTCTTTGTCGATGATTTTGCTTGAGGTAATCCAAGGCATCATACCGCGAAGTTTGGCACCTGTTTTTTCGATTTCATGCTCAGCGGTTTGACGACGGCGCGCTGTCATTGATGGATAACCTGACATACCTTCAGCGATAAACATTTTTGCATATTCGCCTGATTGGATACGTTTTAGGGCATTACGCATCGCTTCACGTGATTGATCGTTAATAACTTCTAAACCTGTCACGTATTCACCGTATTCTGCGTTGTTACTGATTGAGTAGTTCATATCAGCAATACCGCCTTGGTACATCAAGTCTACAATCAATTTTAATTCGTGTAGACATTCAAAGTAAGCCATTTCTGGGGCATAACCTGCTTCAACCAAGGTTTCAAAGCCCATTTTGACCAGTTCAACCGCACCACCACAAAGTACCGCTTGCTCACCAAATAGGTCCGTTTCAGTTTCGTCTTTGAACGTTGTTTCGATGATACCTGAACGACCACCGCCGACGCCCATCGCGTAAGATAACGCCACTTGTTTGGCTTGACCAGACGCATCTTGGTAAACGGCGATTAAATCAGGAATACCGCCGCCTGTGGCAAATTCGTTACGCACGGTATGACCCGGTGCTTTTGGCGCAATCATTATGACATCTAGGTCTTTGCGTGGTACCACTTGGTTGTAATGGATTGAGAAACCATGGGCAAATGCAAGCGTGGCACCTTGTTTGATGTTTGGCTCAATCACGTCATTGTAAAGTTGTTTTTGGAATTCATCAGGAGTCAAAATCATGACTAAGTCAGCTTGCTTGACTGCTTCTTCTACTTCAGCCACTTTTAGGCCGGCATTTTCTGCTTTTTTCCAAGATGATGAATCTTTGCGCAGGCCAACTGTGACATCAACACCGCTGTCTTTTAGGTTCAATGCGTGCGCGTGACCTTGTGATCCGTAACCGATAATCGCAACTTTTTTGCCTTGGATGATTGATAGATCACAATCTTTATCATAAAAAATGTTCATAACTATTTCCTTGTGTAAAAAACAACTACTATTAAAAGGTTGGTAAATTTAGACGCTGAGGATTTTTTCACCCCGAGCGATACCAATAACACCAGAACGTACTACCTCTAAAATGCGTTCACGTCCCATCAATTCGATAAAGCCGTCCAATTTTGCGGTGTCACCGACAATTTGAATGGTATAGACATTGGACGTGATATCAACAATACTTGCACGGAAGATATCCGCACAGCGCTTCACTTCTTCACGGTTGCTACCCGTGGCACGCACTTTGATCAGCATGAGTTCGCGCTCAATATGTACACTATCGGTCAGCGTGGTTACTTTAACGATTTCAATCAGCTTGTGCAACTGTTTGGTCACTTGCTCAATCTTATTTTGATCGGTATCTGTGGTCAAGGTCAAACGCGATAAAGTCGGGTCATCGGTTGGCGCGACGTTCAATGTCTCGATGTTGTAGCCACGTTGTGAAAATAAGCCAACCACACGAGACAGTGACCCTGATTCATTTTCCATTAAGACAGAAATTAAATGTTTCATTAGGTACGCTCCCCTTTGGCTAACCACATATCACGCATTGACTGACCTGCTAATTGCATTGGATAAACATGCTCGTTTTTATCGACGAGTACATCGATAAATACCAATCGATCTTTGAGGGATAAGGCATAAGCAAGTTGTTCATCAAGTTTGGCTGGGTCAGTGATTTGGATACCAACATGACCGTAAGCTTCTGCAAGTTTGACAAAATCTGGCAATGAATCCATATAAGAGTGCGAATGGCGACCTTCATAAATCATGTCTTGCCATTGTTTGACCATACCCAACTGGGCGTTGTTAAGATTTAAAATCTTTACTGGTAAGTTATATTGTAAGCAAGTTGATAGCTCTTGGATATTCATCTGAATTGAGCCTTCACCGGTGATACAGACCACATCACGCTCTGGATTAGCAAGTTTGGCTGCCATTGCATAAGGCAACCCTACCCCCATGGTGCCTAAACCACCTGAGTTTAACCATTGACGCGGCTCATCGTATTTATAGTATAGGGCTGCAAACATTTGGTGCTGACCCACATCAGAGGTGATGATAGCTTTACCATGGGTTAGCTCATATAAGCGCTCAACAACGTGCTGTGGTTTCATGCCATGGCTGTCGTCTTTGTCATAGCGCAGACCATGACGTTTACGCCATTCATTGATTTGTGCCCACCAATCATTTAACGCGGCTTGGTCAAGCTGTGCGTTATTTTCTGTTAATACGGCGAGCATATCGCTTAACACATTTTTTACATCACCGACGATCGGGATATGTGCGTTAATGGTTTTTGAGATTGATGCAGGGTCGATATCAATATGGATAATTTTAGCGTTTGGACAGAATTTTTGCGTATTGTTGGTCACACGGTCATCAAAACGCGCACCCACGGCCAAAATCACATCTGAATTGTGCATGGTCATATTGGCTTCATACGTACCATGCATCCCAAGCATACCTAAAAACTGTTTATCCGACCCTGGATAAGCGCCCAATCCCATCAAAGTATTGGTCACCGGCAAATTAAGTAAACGGGCTAATGCGGTTAATTCTGCACTGGCGTTTGATGCAATCACGCCACCACCTGAATATAGTACAGGGCGTTTGGCAGCAATTAAGGTTTCGATGGCTTTACGAATTTGTCCTGAATGACCGCGAACCGATGGTTGGTAAGAACGCATACTGACCGACTCAGGGAAATGGTAAGGGAATTTTTCGTTAGGCGCAGTTTTATCTTTGGGTACATCAATCACCACAGGGCCTGGGCGACCAGAGCTTGCAATATAAAATGCTTTGCGCACGATTTCTGGGATTTCGCTGGCATGACGTACTTGAAAACTGTGTTTGACGACAGGACGTGACACACCAATCATGTCAGTTTCTTGGAACGCATCATCACCGATGAGGCTTGAAGGCACCTGACCTGAGATGATAACCATCGGAATGGAATCCATAAACGCGGTAGCAATAGCGGTAACCGTATTGGTAGCGCCTGGACCTGATGTCGCTAATACCACCCCAGTTTGACCTGTCACACGGGAATAAGCATCTGCCATATGACCCGCTGCTTGTTCGTGACGCACGAGGATGTGCTCAATGCTATCTTGTTTGAACAACGCATCATAAATATGCAACACGGCGCCGCCTGGATAGCCAAAAATGTATTCGACACCTTCGTCAATTAGCGCTTGCACCAGCATTTCTGCACCAGACATCATCACAGGTTCACCTGCTGAGGCTTTGGCGGTTTTTTTGTCAAAATTGGGTGCAGCGTGAGCCGTTTGGTTTTCTCCCGTCATATTGGGAGCTTGGGTAGTTTGAGTCACTGTCATCACCTTTTATGGTCGTCTTCAAAAATGATACTGGGAAGTTGTTTTAGATAAAAATTGCTAAATGATTAGCAAGAATCTTCAACACCGTCATAAGGTAACAGTGAACAAATCAGACGAGGGCAAAAAGCATGATAACCAAAAAAGAAAGCATCACGAAAATTACGTAATGTATAAATTGATGGCTACTTTTTGTCTTTGTTGACCGATAAGTCAGGGTTGTTAGATTCTTTTGTTTAGATTCATAAACAACAACAACGGTAAAAAATGCTCTCATCCAATTGTAGAGCCTAATTAGCGGATAGCGCCAATTAGCTTAGATTTTACCAATTAGTAACCAACGATAATTGTTACTAACGACCAGTAGAGGACTTATGATGTGAGTTTTTTTAACACTTGTCAATAAAAAAAAGCTACTAGAATTTATAACTTTTAGTTATAGATAAATGAATTCGTTTTAAGGCTTGGTTTTAAGGCTTGGTTTTAAAGCTTAATAAACTTTAAAATCTCGGACTGATTGAGCCAGTCGTTTTTAGAAAATTACCTTTAGGAAATTAAACGATTATCTTGTCGAAATTTACTGCTAAAAGCTATCAAGCTGTGATAGGCTATCGCATAATTTTCTCGTTTCTTGCACAGGAAAAACAATGTTAAAGCCACTGTTTTTGTTATCACTCATGTTATCACCATTCGTTATGGCGAGTTCAAATGCAGCAACTTATTACAAGTGGACTGACAAAAATGGTGTGCCGCATTATAGCCAATATGCGCCGACCAATGGTGTTAATTTGCGACAAGTGCAAGTGGTTAATACCCGTGAACTTGGGCCTAGTAGTCGTGCACCTGCAACCGCTGGCAATAGCACAGGTGCTGCTTCAGGTGTATCACCAACACTGACAGCCGATCAAAAACGCGCTGCTGAGCTTGAAGCACAAAATCAGCAACTCAAAAAACAGCAAGATGCGGAGCGCTGCAAAGCCTTACAAAGTACCCTTGCTAATCTAAACCAAGGCGGGCGCGTCTATGAGATGGATAATAAAGGTGAACGTAAATATTTAGATGGTCGTGAAATTGAGCTACGCCGTCAGCAAGTCGCGCAAACAGTGAGCCAATACTGTAAATAACTTTGAATGCTATATGACTTTAGCATTCAATGAAAATTAAAGTTGTGTAAAGGTTAAAGGTGAGTGAATTCTCACCTTTTTTTTATTGAACCTTCTTAACCTGCCGTGATTTTAATGGTCCGTGATTTGATGGATGATGTCACCGATTGCCGATGCCATGTGATTAGCTTGCAGCGCATATTCCCCCATTTTTTCTGCTAACGTATCACCTGCTTTGGCATGTATGAGCACGGAGGTTAGCATGGGTGCGGCAATCGCTTGCCCCAATAAGCCCGCCATCAGACCTGCCAAGCAGTCGCCCATGCCAGCCGTTGCCATACCGGCATTACCCAAGCCGCAAATATCAATACTGTCTCGTTCAAGACAGTCTCGTTCAAGCACAATCGTTTGTGCCCCTTTGATAAGCCAATTGCCCCCATAGTGGTGAGCCAATGCCTGAATTGCGCTGATTTTGTTTCGATCGATGTCGGCATAGGGTTGATTGAGCAAACGTCCTGCTTCCGCTGAATGCGGTGTTAGATAAAACCGTTGGTTTGACTGCCCCAATCGTGGTTGAATTGGCGCATTTAAACCGTCACTCGTGCCTGCCCAATCTGCCAAATGGTATAAACCATCGGCGTCAATGACACATAGTTTCTCTGATTGTTTGATCGCCGTAAGATACTGGTTAAATAACTCTAACGTTACTTTATCTCTACCCAAACCCATGCCGATGGCAACCACATCCACCGCGTCAATCAGCTCGATGACGCTAGCGATATTGTGTAAATCCGCGGTCATGGCATTGGGCAAAGCGGTGACAATGGCTGAATGAAAATCACGATGACAGGCAACGGTGACTTTGCCTGCACCACTGCTCAATGCCGCACTGGCGGCCAATATCGCCGCCCCTGCCATGCCATGCCCATCCTGTAGCCGATTGCCACCGATGATGAGTACATGACCATACGTACCTTTATGACTCACCTGCTGACGTTGTGGCAAGTTAGGTAGCGTGCAATGTAACAAGATGCTTGATTGCTCAATAGGGAGCAAAGGCAGATCAATCACAGTGCCAACATAATCTTTACTATCCCCGATATGCAGTCCGACCTTTCGCCCGATTAAACAAAGTGTCTTGTCTGCTTTAATCGCAATGTCATCGTACACTTCGCCCGTAGCGGCATTAAGTCCGCTGGGTACATCGATGCTGATGACTTGACAAGAGTCACTTTGCTTGCGGTATTGATTAATCCAATGGATGATTGGCTGATAATCACCGCTAGGCTTGCCATCGAGCCCAATCCCCAATAACCCATCAATCACCACATTATAATGATAGCTTAAACCAAGCTCATAAAATGGCTGTAAAAATGCTGTCAACGTCAGATATTTTGCCGCATTTGCACAGTTTGACTGGTACAGGTGCTTTGCTGTTTGGCTGTCGAGGGTGGTAGGCGCTGCGACTTGTACTACGGTAACTGACCAATGTGGGCAAAGCTTGTTCACATAATGCGCCACCAACCAAGCATCGCCGCCATTATTACCCGCGCCTGCCACTACCAATACCGATTTTTGAGAGTGACTGCTTTTTTGAAGGTGATTGCTTTTTTGAGGGGGACTGCCTTTTTGATTGCTACTTTCCTGCTTGATGATGTGTGCAAGTTGCCATGCAGCTTGTTGCATTAAGGCGAAACTGTCATTTTTGCTAAACCAGCTTTTTTCAAGGTCATAAATTTGTTTGGGGCTATATAAGGCAATGGCGTTTTGCATCACAGTATTTTTATCCGTCCGTGCATTACTTTGCATAAGATGTTCCAATGATGTGGTAGGTGTTTATTTTGCTATAATAGCATTTTAATTTTACCTGGTTGTTGGCATGTTGGACACTACAAACGAACTCAATGCTCTCAAGGGCTGGATAAAGGCGCAAGCCAAGGCGTTGGGGTTTGCTGATTGTGGCTTTGTCCATCCCGCCAATCCCATCTTTGTAAAACAGCTTGATGCCTTGCAAACTTGGTTAGCACAAGGTAAACATGGGGATATGCTGTTTTTTGAAGACAATCATGATAAACGTGCTAACCCTGCCCTGTTAGTCGATAGGACGCAAAGTATCATTAGTGTGCGTTTAGATTATCTGGTCACGCCGCCGCCCAAACGCAGTGTGCCAGACAACGAGCGCCCCAACTCAGCGATTATTGCCCGCTATGCTCGAGGACGTGATTATCATAAAACCATGCGAGGGCTACTAAAAACTCTAGCCAGACTGATTCAAGACAAACTAACCACCGATTATCCGCAATATGCCAACGACTTTGTATTTCGTCCCTTTAGCGACTCCGCGCCTATATTTGAGCGCGCGTTGGCTGAGCAAGCAGGTTTGGGCTGGACAGGCAAACACACTTTGCTGATTCATCCACAAGCGGGGTCATTTTTTGTGTTGGGGGAATTATTCACCAGCTTGCCTTTGGCAGAGGATAAAAAGCAAATCGAAACCACATTATCGCATTGTGGCAGTTGCCGGGCTTGTATTCATGTGTGCCCTACCCATGCCATCCGCAAAACACCCACCGGGCATTATGATGTCGATGCACGGCTGTGTATTTCGTATTTAACCATTGAATTAGATGGCAAAATCCCTGTAGAACTTCGTCCCAAAATTGGCAATCGCATTTTTGGCTGTGAT
This sequence comes from Moraxella sp. CTOTU47724, assembly GCF_032014955.1. NCBI lineage: Bacteria > Pseudomonadati > Pseudomonadota > Gammaproteobacteria > Moraxellales > Moraxellaceae > Moraxella > Moraxella sp. CTOTU47724. Next base: position 4,728 of record NZ_DALZSV010000031.1, on the reverse strand, counting down.
GATTGTCAGTTGATTTGTCCTTGGAATAAATTTGCCAGATTAGCGACGATTGAGGATTTTAATCCGCGTCACCGTTTAGATGAGATGTCACTACTTGAGTTATGGGCATGGGATGCACAGGATTTTTTGACAAAAACTGAAGGCTCGCCGATTCGCCGCACGGGCTACGACAATTTTATGCGCAATGTGGCGGTAGCCTTGGGAAATGCACCGTTTAGCCAAGCAATTATTGACAAACTGCAACAAAAACGCCCAATGCTAAGCGAAAACACACAAGAACATATTGATTGGGCGATCCAGCAACAACTTAATAAAAGTTAAAATGACGAGTTGGGTTGTTGCAAAAAGGCGATTTCCTCATCACTGGATTGTCTACCCAAAATCGCATTGCGGTGCGGATAGCGCCCAAATCTTTCAATAATGGCTTGATGCTTATATTCAAACGCTAATGTATCGTTACTGGCGTATTTTTTAAACAATGGCAACGCCTGCTGATGAATGTTTGCCGATTCCGCATGCATAAAAGGCATTAAAGCAAAATTGCGTTCGTCTTGATTCAACGTGTCAAAATCTGGCTGTTTGACGATTTCTTGTGCCAATACTAACGCCATGCCATCTTGGGCAAAAGCTTGTGAAGAATCTCGAAAAATATTGCGCGAAAACTGGTCCAATACAATGATTTCTGCCAGTCGCCCTTTTGTACTGGCTCGCCAATCCCCTAACTCGCCTCGTTTGGCTTGCTCAAGTGTGACTAAAAATTTAGCCGTTACGGTTTTATCAAAATCCTCATCTTTGGCAAACCAAAATGGCTTAGTATTTTGCTGCAACCAAAAATCTAATACCTTTTTAGCGTCTGATGATATTGGTTGTGCTGCTACCTGTGATTGATTGGTCATTTGCTTTCCTTGTGTAGAGTAATTATAGTGACTTGTCGGGTAATTATAGTGACAAATTTTGCTAAACAAGCGCGATTTCCCTATAATGTGGCACAAATTTAGATTGAGAACAACCATGTATCCTTTTTTACGACTGGGCACCCATGCCATCAAAAGCGCGATTAAACAAAAACAAGGTCATTCGCTTCAATTAACCGATACCAGCGAAATCACCTTGACCGCTAATATCAACGACATTGACAATTTTTTTGAAATGAACAACGGACGTATTTTTACGCTGTTTGATTTGGGGCGAAACGATCTTGCCATTCGCTCAGGACTTGCCAAAAAATTATTCAAGCATCGCTGGGGGCTGGTGGTCGCTGGTAGTACCATCCAATATCGTAAGCGTGTTCGTTTATTTGATAAGGTCACCATCAAAACCCGATTGATAGCTGTTGATGAGCGCTGGTTTTATATTGAGCAAAGCATGTGGGTCAAAGGTCAGCCTACTTGCTCTGCGCTGCTACGCACCGGTATTACCAACATCGTGACTGGCAAGGTTTTGCCGACTAAGCAAGTGCTCAGCGCGCTGGATTATAAAGATATTAATATGCCACCTGATGACTGGGTCAAAGCTTGGTCAGACGCCGATAAAATCCGTCCATTTCCTAAAGCCAATGTCCACCTTGCCAAAGATTCTGCTATCACCGAGTAACCCATAAATGCCTTTAACTTTAGATGATTTTGATTATCAACTGCCCGATGAACTCATTGCCCGCTATCCGTTAGCGGTGCGCTCTGCCTCTCGATTGCTGTATCTGCCTGCTCATGGTCAACCCAAAGACCAACAATTTGTGGATTTGCCAGAGTTGTTAAATAGTGGTGACTTGGTGGTGTTTAATGACACCAAGGTCATGAAAGCAAGGCTGTTTGGGCAAAAAGCCAGTGGCGGCGCGGTCGAAGTATTGGTTGAGCGTATTTTGCCCGATGATGATACTGGCAACCAAAAGCACACCGCTTTGTGTCATGTACGCGCCAGCCGCAGCCCAAAAGAGGGGCAAACGTTGAGCCTTGCCGATGGTAACATTCATGCCACGGTAATGGGGCGTGAGGACAATTTATTTTTGCTAGAATTTGACCAACCGATATTGCCTGTGCTTGAACACTATGGTGAACTGCCAATTCCGCCCTATTTTGAGCGCCATGCCGATGACAATGACGAAACCCGCTATCAAACGGTATTTCATGACCCAGCCAAACTTGCCAGCGTAGCCGCACCGACGGCAAGCTTGCATTTTGATGATAACGTATTGGCTGCACTCAAGTCCAAGGGCATCAACACCGCCTTTGTCACCTTGCATGTCGGTGCAGGCACATTTGCCCCTGTCAAGACAGAGGATATTTTGCGCCATAAAATGCACTCAGAATATGCTGAGTTGCCCCAAGCGACTGCCGATTTGATTAACCAAACCAAAGCCCGTGGCGGGCAAGTGATTGCGGTCGGTACCACTGTGACACGGGTGCTAGAAACGGCGTTTCAAAAAACCGCCAGTTTTGAAAACCCGATGCTATCGGCTTGGTCAGGTGACACCGATATTTTTATTTATCCGTCATTTAGGTTTGGGGTGATTGATAAGCTCATCACCAATTTTCATTTGCCAAAATCCACGCTATTGATGCTGGTGTCAGCGTTTGCAGGCAGTGAGCCCATCAAACAGGCTTATCAGCACGCCATCGAGCAACAATACCGTTTCTTTAGTTACGGTGATGCCATGTTGTTAGATAAAGTAGAATGATGTTAGTAATTTCTCAGCTTGTTAATAAAATGACTGCATTGTCTTTATACCTAATCGTTGGTTTGTGGTTAGCAGTTAGCATTGCTTTTTTTAGTACGCTTAAATCTGCAGTTATGATTTTAAACTATCCAATTCCTGCTAAAACTGAACTTTTTCACTCGCAAGGTACGGCTAAATTCACCCCTTATCAACAAATCAACAGCAAACTTATCTATTTGCCAAATATGGCGGTGGTATCAGAAAATACTTTACGATTTTATCAATGTCCATTCACACCTTATATTCAAGATTGTTTGCATAACTATTTACCTTTAGAAAATCAAACAGTTAGCCTTGATTGGGCATCATTACAAAAAACATCGCAAGTCGATGCCACACGTCTTTTATACGAACTTTCAATCGATGGCAAAGTAATTTATGATTATGCCGATGCAGTCAAGCATATTGAACACAGAAAAAAGCAATCGCTTTGGGTGGTGATTATTTATGCGGTTAGCACGTTTTGTGTTTTGTCTTACCTGTTATTTTTTATTACTATTGATATTAGAAAAACTAAAAATTAATAGCATTTTCAGCCACGTAAGTTAATGGTATAATACCGCCTTTTAGCAAAACTTACTAAAGCAAAATATGCAATTCACCTTACATAAAAACGCTACAGGCGAGAGCCGTGCTCGCCGTGGTACGGTTCATCTCGCTCATGGCGATGTGCAAACCCCTGCCTTTATGCCTGTCGGTACTTATGGCACCGTCAAAGGCATGCTGCCGCGGGATATCCACGAAATCGGTGCCGAAATCATCTTAGGCAATACCTTTCATTTGTGGCTGCGCCCAACGACCGATGTCATTGACAAATTTGGCGGCTTACATGACTTTATCGGTTGGAATAAGCCGATTTTAACTGATTCCGGCGGTTTTCAAGTCTTTAGCCTGGGTGCAATGCGTAAAATCAAAGAGGAAGGTGTGCATTTTCGCTCGCCGATTGATGGCGCAAAAGTATTTTTATCCCCCGAAATATCAATGCAAATTCAATACTCACTGAACTCAGACATCGTCATGCAGTTTGATGAGTGTACGCCCTATCCTGCGACCCCTAGCGAAGCGGATACATCGCTTGAATTATCGCTGCGTTGGGGCGAGCGCTGTAAAAATGAGCATGAAAAACTGGGTAACAAGAATGCTTTGTTTGGTATTATTCAAGGCAGTATGTATCGCAACCTTCGCGAAAAGTCCTTAGAAGGGTTGCTCGCTATTGGGTTTGATGGCTATGCCATTGGTGGGCTGTCAGTCGGTGAGCCAAAAGAAGAAATGATGGCGGTGCTTGATTACTTACCCGATGATATGCCCGCCGACAAGCCCCGTTATTTAATGGGCGTGGGTAAGCCTGAAGATATCGTGGAAGCGGTACGCCGCGGTGTTGATATGTTTGATTGCGTGATGCCAACACGTAATGCGCGAAATGGTCATTATTTCACCACTTTTGGCGCCGTTAAAATTAAAAATGCGGTGCACCGTTTTGACCAAAGTCCGCTTGATAGCGAATGTGATTGTTATACTTGTCAGAATTTCAGCCGCGCCTATTTGCATCATTTGTTCAAGTGCAATGAAATGCTATCGGCACAGTTGGGCACCATACACAATTTGCGTTACTATCAGCGCTTGATGGCAGATATCCGTCAGTCCATTCAAGATGATAAGTTTGATGCGTTTGTCGATACTTTTTATCAGCATCAAAACTTACCAAAACCTGATTTGCATTTGACATAAAAACCACCTAAAAACACATAAAAAAAGAGCCGATTTGGCTCTTTTTTACTTTTTATAAGCTGCTGTTGATACGCTAAATAGCAACGCTATCCTTTCTTAGTACATTATCTGACTAAGCCACGTTCACTATGAATCAGGGAATCCAATAGCAATTGTACCAAAGGTTCTTGGGGTAATAGCTGCTCGGTCACTGCTACAATGGCTTCTTCCTTGGTCAGTCCTGAACGGAAAATCACCCGATAAGCCTGGCGTAGATAATCAATAGTCTGCTTTGACCAACCTTTGCG